>CAYLOF010000007.1:0-19393 GCA_964385215.1 uncultured Thermoplasmatales archaeon | reverse complement strand
CTCCTAGCTCGCAATCAATTGGAGATTACACAAACATATCTGTAATCGTTACAGATAATACAGAAGTCAGAGACGCGTATCTTATTATTACCAACCCAAACGAACAGACAAGCAATTTTTCAATCACCCAAAATAAAACTGGAGATACATACTTCTGTAACAAACAGTTTTTATCTGTTGGTAATTACAGCTTCAGAATAACTGCAAAAGATCCCAGAAATTGGGCTAACTCGAGTAATGTTACATTTTATATACATGAGGGAGAACCACCAGTAATAGTGGATAATTCCCCAACCACAAGTCCCCCAAATATTAATTTTACTTTCAATGTAATGGTTACCAGTGGTGAAACCAGTACATCAGATATTGAAGTATATGTAATTTGGAATCACACTAGCAAATGGAAAAACCAATCAATGATTAATGTTGTTGGAAATTACTTTGAGCTAAATGTATCTTTAAATAAAAGTATCAATGATCTCAGATATCATTTCTATGTCAGAGATAGATGGGGCAATGCCGTTACAAGTGATAACGAAACAGTAACAATAACTGATACCCAACCACCATCAATAAAAATCGAAAGACACGGCCCCTCTTTTGAAGATTTTCCAAATAGCCATACATTTGCTGTAACTGTCACAGATGATTCAGCGGTTTCAAATGTATCCATAGAATATTGGTATAACAGCAGCAGCAATATGAAGAGTGATATGGATTACATGGGAAACAACTACTATAAAAAAGTAATTTTTTCTGAGGCTACTTTTGACAATATTTATTGCGTCATCTATGCAAACGACACATCCGGCAATTCAAACAATACTAAGAACCCAACTTCCATTTCTGGTGGACCATATTCTGGTTCTGTACTTGAGGAGATAACGTTTAATGGAACTGATAGTTTTGATCTCGATGGTGAAATAACCAATTACCTTTGGAACTTTGGAGATGGAACCACTGGAAACACTTCTGCCAATACACACACCTATTATTCAAACGGGAATTACGTGATAGCACTAACAGTCACTGACAATGGTGGTAGCACCCACACGAGCACCACTCACGCCAGCATAATTGATTTTACCAAAATAGAAACATCAGATTACACAATGAACAGTATATCCAGTACATATAACCTAAATCTCACCGAGAAATTTTATGGTTATGATACAGACGGCGACGGAATGGTAGATACATTTTTCGATCCAAATGACAAATTGACTTCAGTACATAACTGCCATGTAAATATTAGTGGAATCAGTTCATTCCTGTTATCTGTGGATGACGATGAAACACCAGAATGTTTATGGAACACATTCAGTGATGAAATCACCCCAGTATCTTATTTTAAAATACAAGTCGACGATGATGATATCGTAGAGGATGACGAGAGTGAACAAGCCACTATGCTCGTCACAGTTGATAAGGCAAACTGGATATATATTGAAATAGATGATAAATATCCAAAATCCCCCTTAACAGTTAAAAGGGGGGATGGAAGCAACATTTATTCAGATATGATTTGGCGAAAAAACGATAAAATATACGTACTAGATGATCCTGATACGAAATATTACTTTGTTTTTAAAAACATATTTCCTGAGTTGAACTCCCCTACATTTTCTCCGGTGGATGGATGTATAATTAACGAAAACAGCACAACAATAACCATTTCATATAATGCTCCAGTCAAACTTACATACGCTGCATTTGGATCATCACAAATAGAATCAAATCTAATTACAACAGACAATAAAATATTTACCTACACCCCTTTACCATATTTGGACGATGGAGTATATACACTTGAAATTGATGCCCAAGCTTTACACGGCAAAGACTATGTCTCTTCAAGTGCCACCTACATATATTTTGCTTATGCCGAGCCGCCTCAGGAAAGTTTCATCGAAAAGAATTGGATGTGGATAGCGCTAGGTACAACAATTACAATCTTAGTAACAGCATTTTTTGCGTTTAAGTATAAACTAATAATAATTGATGATTTTATCTATATAAAAAACAAAAAGATACTGCCATTCTTTAGAACAATAATATTCGGCCCAGTGAGCGTTAATGTAGATAGTGATAATATAAGCAAAGCAGAATTCTATGTGGATGGGAAGTTAAAGGATGCGTTGACAAGTCCACCATATTTATGGAAGTGGAACGAAAAAGCATATCTAAAACACACACTTGAAACAAAGATATATGATAAAGAGGGAAATGACACTTCAAGTGGTGAAATGATGTTTTATATATTTAATCCATTCAAATCAAGATAAACAGTTGCATGACAGAGTTACTTTATTCTCAACTATCCATCCATATGTTCTAATATCGTTCATTACATTTATCGTATTGCACTCTGTCTCAATCATCTTTTTGGAAGAACACCTTTGATTTTACCTAATAAGATTGATATCTTTGAACCACCGGACTCTCCCGATTGCTTCGGCTTAATTCGGGAAAGTAAACCCTTAATCTTTCCTTTTATGCCCGGCTCCTCTGTCGCTTCAGCACCAGATTCCTTGGTTGCACTTTTTCCAAATGATAGGAGTTCTCTAAGTTTTTTTTCTGGTTTAGGCTTTTTAATGTTTAATCCTACAAGGGCGCCCTGATCATCTATTCTCAATGTGAAGGTACTATTGATGGGTGAATTAATATCAGGTTTAATTTCTTCAGGTTGATCTTGCAATTCAATAAATTCTGGGTATCCGTTATCATCAGGTTTAACATTTCTATCTCTGAGTGAATGCCAAGTTTTGGCCCCTTCAGGTTTTCTCTTCCATCGTATCTTAATTGGGAAATTAATCTTATGTCTCTTATCTTTCTTTTTCTCTAGCTGAGTCTCCTCATTTGATTCAGATTTAGTTTGAACTTCAAGAAATTGAACCTCATTTGTTAATTCTTCGGTTGTTTCAGTTTGCTCTAGTTCCTGTTTTACAAATCCTTTTTCAGTAGGGATTTCTTTCAGCAACTCTGGATCTTTCAATTTATCTTCAATTGACTTAATTTCTCCGATTAATTCCAATATTTCATTATGCGTTTTTAGCCCCGAGGAATCTTCTCGATTCAATTGTTCCAATTCCACTATTTCTCTCACCATCACCAGTTGATTGCTGAAACAAGATAACAGGTTTTTGATAAATAAAGTATACGTATCGGAAAATAGGTTAATTAAAAAAGATTAATATTCATGTAACGCATTCCTATGGCCGTGCAACGTAGAGAAAACAAAGTCATCATAAAATAGGGCGCTTGGGGTGAGGAAGAAATATCATGATAAGCGAAGAAATTTTAAAAATGCAAACAAAGTTAAATCAGATACTGGAGGAATTTGAAAGCAAAAATCTGGATTTAAAGAGGAAAGAAGAAAACATAACACAACTACAAAAAGAATTGGAAGATAAAAACAGAGATCTAGAACTTATTGACAGCGAATTATGCAATAAACGAGAGGAGATGCAGCAATTACAAAAAAGGACTGAAGATAGGTTTAGAAAAATGGATGCATGGGAACAAGAATTAAACAAGCGAGGAGAGCAGATACAGACGAAATTGCAACAAATTAAACAGGAATTTAAAAACGGACATAGCGAAAGGGTGCAACCACAAAACGAATTGGAAAATATACGTCAATTACTTGAATCAAAAAATGAAGAAATAGAGATACTGCAAAGAGAAATAGAGGAAACAGACAGAGAAGCAAGAGCGGGCAGGGCAGCTTTGAACTGGTTAAAAAAAGATTTAGGGGAAAAAAATGAAGGAATTGTGACATTAGACAACGATTTGGAAAAAAGAAATTTTGAAATAAACGAGATGAGAAAACAATTAGCAGATAATCAAACAACACTCGCAGATAAAAATAAGATGGTTGATCAATTACAAACAGAATTTGAACAAATGAAAAGCGAGCTACTGGAAAAAGATGAAGAAGTAAGACAGGTGAAAACAGGACAAAGAGAACTAGAAATCAAAAACGAGATCCAGAGATTAGTGGGTGAAAACTTACAAGAAAAAATTAGGGTATTTAACGAGATTTCTAAAGAATCGAATATTGTCGATGACAATATAAAGACAGAAAAATTTGATGATGAAGAATAATAGCATATTGAAATTAGTGCTACCACAGATTAACTAATTGTTTCATCGGAAGAGGTGCTTTGAGTGTTATTGCTTTTTGTATTCCTGTTGAAGGGAAGAGAGTCACATCCATAGTTTCTCCTTTAACCATGGAGAATTCTTCTGAAAGATTGATTATTATATATGCCATATCTGTATTATCATTTATAGCATCATAATCCACTAACGATCTATCTTTATCATGTATAACAACAAACCCAAAATTGCTATCTGTAATATTGTTCCACACCGGATGTTCGAAAAGAGAGTTTGACTCAATGAGTTCTGCATTTCCGCTATAACCAAGCATTTTTACTGTGTTTCCATCACATAGTTTTATTGTTAATTCAGACATATCTATATCTTGCGATATTAGTGGTTTTATCATTATCGCTATTTTTTCTATCCTTTGTTCCCCACCTGTAGAATAATATTTACCCATCATATCTTTTATTTGTAAGTATGTGGAAATCTCATCAAGGACATCATCCAGTATCTCGTCCATATTTTCCTCGGATGGCTCCGTAGTTCCACCTGTCATGATTGACGCTATTGTAATCGATATCAGTATGAAACTGATGAGCAATATCGCAGCGGATATTCCTATGCCTCCCCGATTATTCATTTTATCACTTTTGTATTCAATAGTATTTTTGGGGAAGATAATATATAAATCTTATTATACAATTAATGCCATTACATTTGGAAAAACGGGTGACGCAGCACGGCCTAAAACACTTTTCACCAATGAATAAATCATCCCCTTAGCATAAAACATGTAAAAATGTCAAATTGTGATTTTTGTATTTGTACGATTTTTATTTTTTAGCAAAATTTACAGTTTGTACTTCTGACAGCGAAGCTTTATATAACGTTACTTGAGAACAGTTAGCATGAAGATGATTGACGTGCCCATAGATGGCACGACAATGAACTGAAAGGTGGTGAAAAGAAATGAATGAAAGGTATATGAAAAGGCTGGTAGGCAAATACTGTAAAATTGTCGCTAAGGAGCCAGGTGAAAAAAGAGCAAATGTAGTTATAGGCACCCTGGAAGGTGTAGATTACAACGACGGTTTTGTGATGATCAACTCCAAACAAGGCTTGGGAGTCCTACGCATAAATACCATAGTTGCAATCAAACCAAAATCTAAAGATGAAAAACATAGAGAATACAAGAAAACGCTGAAAAAAGATGAAACAGGCATGGTAGGAATTGGAACGCTTATTGTTTTCATTGCTATGGTATTAATCGCAGCAGTCGCAGCCAGTGTGTTAATTCAAACCAGTGAAACACTCCAACAAAGAGCAAGAAGCGTTGGAATGCAAACCATAAGAGAAGTATCTGCTGGACTGACAATCACTGACATCACTGGATACACAAACGAAAATAAGACAAAAATTAACTACATGGCAATCATGGTAAGACCAAGATCTGGATCAAAAGATATAGACTTGTCACTATGTACACTAACGGCGCAATATGATGACTTAAGAGTTTTGAAATTGAATGAGTCCCTTGTTACAACTATTAACACTGACAATAAAAGCTTATTTAATACACCCATTTCAGCTGGAAGCAGCAATACTATCCTATCCAAATTAACGAATACCACATTTGGCGCAATCGCGATTCATGATCCCGACAATACGATCACAACTACAAACGGTCTTAATAGAGGCGATAGGATATACATCCTCATAAATTTAAGTGCTGTGATAGGCGGCGGCAATAACACCCAGTGGAACGATACCGGGTTACCCCCAAGACAAACAATAACTGGATCAATGCAACCTGAAACAGGGGCAGGAGCCGTCTACGATATAACTGCACCTGCAGTGTACGCAAAGAGAATCATTGATCTCTGGTAAAGGATACGAAGTGAAACAAAAAAGTTATCCTTTTTTTTCTTTTTTTCTCCCTTTTAAACCATTAAAATAACTAACTTAATCTTGTTTATTTTCCATTTTTTTTATCATCGCATCAATTTCAGCCTGATTCGTCATACCAGTAGAATCAGAAGCAACAGATAAATCTTACTCCGCCGGATCATTACCGTCAGTATCGTGATTCTTTTTTTCCAATTGAGCCTTTTAACCATATCGCCAATTTAATCCTCCAGAATTGTACCTGGAGCGCTGCCATAAACGGTAGATTTTGAAGGTTTTTCTTCCCCCGATGAAACACCCGATTCGCCTTCATTTTTATCAACCTCAAAACCAGCATTTTGCTTGTCTTCTTGCACCTTTTTAGCCAGATCACTAATCTGATCCTGATCTATCTCGCCTCCAGCAGCATTCTCCTCTGGCTTACTACCAGGTTCACCAGAAACACTCGCATCCCCTTTTTCATCCTCAACTTTATCAGCGGCTATAGCATCTTTATGTGAGTCTGTTAACTTTTTAAACACAGCGATCTCAGCTTTTTCTCCACGATAATTAATAGGCTCCGTACTAACCTCCATAGCCATTTTACCATTCTGCTTGGTATGAAACATAGCCACATAGGAATCAATCTTTTCACCTTTCAATCTTCTCAAATAATATTTTTCAATATCTGAAAAACCTTCAGATACAACAAAATCAAACAAGCTTTCTTCCACAATTTCTTCTGCATTATAACCAAACAACTCTGCAAAAGATTGGTTGACTTGCTTAAATTTACCCCTTTGAATGATAGCGGCACATTTTGGAATTTTATCAAAGCTGTCAAAATGTTCTACCGTTTCTGCATCTAAATCACCAACATCAGAAGAAACCTTGCCACCTGGGTCAGTAGATGACCATTCGCGAACTCCCCCGCTTAAGGAGGAAACAATATACTCATCGAACTTTTGCTCTTGTTTTGCTAACTCCACACGCCTCCTTGTGATTTCCTCCTCTAACATCTCAAGTTTCTCTCTCCATTTACAAAACTCATTTCTTCTATCAGCAAGATTGTTCTTATCATCAACTATCTGAGATTCAAAATCATCCAGCAAACTCCTACGTTCATTCAACTCATGCATCATCCTCTCAAATTCATCATTTTTTCTGTTTACACCAGTACAATCAAACAAAAAATGTGCCGCCCTGTTAAATGAACTTACAGTTTTTTTCTCAATTAAATCTCGTGTTTTATCCCATCTTTGTTGTTTCACTTTCCCATCAGTCAAGCGAGTTTTTAGGATTACTACTTTTTTTCCTAACTTTTTATTTTCCTTTTTCAACTCCTCGTTTATTTCCTTTAATTTTTTAATAGTTTTTTTAAAATTATTGTAATCACCCAATTGCTCTTTATGCTTCTTATTCAACTTTTTCTTTCCAACTTTCACTTTGCATATACGCCTATCTTTTTTTGAATTTGTTGTCTTTTTTTCTCTCTTTGGCGGAACTTTTGTTTTTGTGGCATCACGGAAGGATTTTGAATGTCTGTGAGCGCCTCCTCCAAGTACTAATCTCTTATTTCCAGACGCAAACAACACCCTATTTTTGTTTTTCTTATTGGAGGGTTCCCTATCCGTCTTATTTCCTAAATTCCTTTTTTCCTTGCGCTCAACCGAAGATTTTTTAACATCATTTTCATGGGAAATCAACCTACCCATAAAAGCTATACTCTCAACCAAACCTCCAGCATTTCTAGCAGGAAAAGCACTCCACGATATCATGGCTTCAGGACCACGTTGTGTTAATATGGGGAGTTCAAAATCATTTATAGGTTTATTCCGTTTTGCATAATCAAAAATTTCTTCCCATTGTTCAACGTGGCGTTCTGGTATCAAAAAATCGAAAAGTTGTCTATTTAATACTTCTTTTTTACCGTTGCCCGACATTAGTTCACATTCTTTGTTGAATCGAAGGATTTTTCCATTTTTATCCACACTCAACACTAAGATACCTTCGCGGTTATGCAAATTCCCGCTGTCCGTTCCTTTTGATTCTTCAGTATATCGAGCCATCTTCCCCTTTAGTAAAATACTTAGATGCTAAAGTCTTTGAATTTACTATCCCTACCTATTCCTTAATTACTTTAAAGCTTTTTGTTTTAACTTGACATAGTATCAAATCACTGACCAATATCATAAGAAGTAAAATTATAAATACCAGATGAGCATTATATATAAACCAATCTGTATACATGTTGTATATGGAGGGGTATGGATGAGATTGAAGATGGGAAAAGGTGAGAATGGATCAGCAGAGCGATTAGATGGGGAAAACTCTGAACCTGTAACCAAACCAACTCCAAGGGAACCTGAGGAAAAGATTAAAAAATCTGAAGCGTTAGATGAAAAAGCAGATGTAGACAGCATAAGAAAAGTTATCAAGCTTGAGTCGCCTGAAGAAACATCGACTGAAACTGAGAAATCTGAAGCGTTAGATGAAAAAGCAGAGGAAGTACCGAAGGAGAAAGATATATCAGGTTCTGCTCCAGATCCGACGACTGGGAAACCCCCTGAACAGAACATGGAAGTACTCAAAGGCATGAAGGATTTTGATTTTCAAATTAAAAAAAACCAAGGTGGGATAACTAATCTAAATCAGAAGTTGGACTCTGTAACAAGGGATCTTGATGATCTTGTTAGTCTGTATGAGATTGTATCAGAACAAATGAACCCTTTTGTTGGTCTTTCAAAAGTTACAAAAAAGAGGATTGATGCTCTGGAGAATTTCACCAGAGAGGTTGAAACTTTAAAGTCAAGAATGGAAGATATGGAGTCTTTTGCCGAGCAGGCAGGCATAAATTTAAACGAAAATCTGGAACAAAGATCTACGTTGGCCAATGAAGGGCATAGTAAAAATGCCTCAGAAAAGGTAATTGGGAAGGAGGATATAGACAATATAATAGAGGAGTCTCTAAATGCACTAACGGCAGAGGAGAAGGTTGATTTAATAATAGATGAGTTTATAGAAAATTTAAAGTGAAAATTAAAACTAGGTGAGAAAGGTGGGAGAGAATTCGAGAGAGAGAGAAAACAAAGTTTCAGAAAATTTTGAGTTAAAAAGTGAGTTGTCTGCCCTAGTTGCTAAAAATGTAATTCCTAAGAATATTGCGGATAAATTGGAACAGAAATTGAAAGAGAAGCAAGTAAAAATCGGCAAAGCGGATCTTGATTTACTTGCAAGTAAAATAAGGGACGTAATGCATACATATGCTAGATTTGGGCAATCCAACGATAAGAATAAAGCCCCAGACGTAGAACAACCTATGGGTAAAAGGACAGAATTGAATGTGGATATGAAAAAACTTGTTGATTCCACAAAAGAACTACAGGAAAGAATCGCCAATGTGGAAAACGCAATAGGTAAAAGCAATGAATCTACCCATATTGACATTACTACAGAAGGAGAGGAGATACAGTTTGGGATGAATGGAGAAAAAATATCATCACCCAAGACTGTTACAACAGAAGATGTAAAGGTCCCATATGCCCAGGGAGATATAGACCCATTAACAGAGGTTCCTAATGATCCTGAGAGTGTTGTAGTTTTGATGAAATGGCTTCAATTTCTTATCGATAAATGCAGGCGCTCTTACCTTTCAGACATATTAGATTACTATGTTGATGTTGGGTGGATTTCTGAAGATGTGAAGATTAGTTTAATTGATTACTCCAGCGGTATAACTGAGGAAGGAAAGAAAGGGGAAACCGCTAACAAGGGAACCTCTGATTTGCCAGTGAGAGATCACATCCAGTCTTTGCTTTTTATACAAAAACTCAAGGGAAAGCAATTTGACAAACATTTTCTGGATAGGATAGATGGGGATATTTCTAGAATGATGAAAAAGTTGGATAACTATCATTTGAAATAAAAACATTTATTACAAGTCTAGAGTTGCAATCAATATTAAAAGGTGGAAGGTAATTGGAGTGCTTTCGTACTGTTTGGAGGTGATGCAGGGATGGGACTCTCTTTAGCAGCTGCAGCTGCCATTATCGGTGTTTCCATATTGGTGGCCATGGGGATCTTAACTGAGAATCTCCTACCTACAACAACTGACATTTATGATTCCTACAAAGAAATGAAGGGCAGATATGTTGATCAAATTCAAACCGATATAATCATTAGTGGAGTCACCAACTCCAGCAATGGAACAAACTATGACATTAACATCACAGTGGAAAACACGGGCAGTACTAATTTAGAAACACGCTATTTTAACATCTTGATAAATGGAGAAAGTCAGGAATTTACTTGCTCTAGTCCGTGTTTATTTCCCGAAAATGAAGCATATTTCAACGTTAATGATATAAGCGGTGGGGACAAAAGATTAAAAATTGTTACAAACAATGGTATATCAGACTACTATGAAGATGTAATTCAATAGATTGGAAAATATAAAAGAGTGATAAAAAGTGGGATTTAGTTTAACAGGAACGCATACAATATTCTTTATCGCCTCTGTAATTGTAGCTGGTGTTGTTTCAGGCGTTTTTGTAACTGTAACAATAGACACCAGCACAAGTCTTTCAGATAGGGGAAATAGATTACAAGAGCAATTGGATACAGAGTTTAAGATTATTAGTGACTCAAATAACATTCCAATTTCTGGTAGTGATTACATATTCTACCTAAAAAATACTGGTGGAAAAGCACTCGTAACAACAAATGAAACATTTCAATTATTTATAGATGGAGATATCATCGCTACTGCAAATTATAATTTTTCAGAGAATTCCGTACAGGTTGAAAGAGTTACTAAAATATATGTTGCTACTAGTGAAATACTGTTAGGAAATCACAAATTAAGGATTGTAGGACCTCAAGATATTGATGATGAATTTATGTTTGAAATTTAAAAAAAATTGGATGGGGTGAAACTGTATGCCTGATATATCTATAGTATTGGAGCGGAAAGGGGAAAAAGATGGTTTTGCTCAAAGGTTTGGAGCGGCCATACCAACTGGATCCCTGGTATTCATAGAAGGAAAAGAGGGAACTGGGAAAAGTATTTTTTGTCAGAGATTTTCTTACAGCTTTTTGATGAATGGGCATACTTGCTCCTATATTTCCACACAGTACACAATTAAAAGTTTTCTTAAACAGACGGCTTCAGTTGGGTATAATGCTAGGGAGCATTTAATGCAAGGTAAGCTTCTTTTTGTCTCTACTGAAGTAATGCTGGCAGAAACTCGACCTAGAAAAACATTTCTTGAAGGGTTGACAACGACTAAAAAGCTTTTTGATCCTGAAATAATATTTATTGATTCGCTTTCTACCCTTCTGAACAAAAGTCTAAACATGGATAATTTAACCGAACTCACTAGTTTTTTTAATCGTTTAACAGGTTCAGGTAAGATAATAATTGTAACAAGTAATCCTAACGAGTGGCCAGCAGAAATCCATAATTCGTTTAAGATGCTTTGCGATATTAATTTCAAGGTTACTCGCGAATCTATGCCTGGAATTGGCATAGTTCATAATATTTATCTTGAGAAGTTCAACGGTGCGCGGAGTAGATTTGAACCTATGACCACGTTTTCTGTCAAACCTGGTACGGGACTTGCGATTGAAACAAGCGGTGTAGCATTCTAAAAAGGTTAGAAATTATGTCAAAAATGGAGAAAAGTGATGAGGAAGCTCTGTTACGGGACAACCCTCATCTTCAGAAATATCTCGATAGTATTCAAAAGAAAATGGACAAACCCGTTTTTTACAGTGCTTTATCACGGGACCTCAAAGGAGAGGAATATCCTAATATAATTTATCTCACAAGAGAAGTCGTTTTTATACATATTTATCGAACCAAAGATATGGACGAAATAACATATCATGCTATTGAACCCATATTAAATGAAGTGGAGAAGAAAAAACGCAATGAAATTCTCGATCTCATTTATGAAGGAGCTCAGTTTAGAACAAATATTAAAACCCAAAGTGAACTGAGAAACGCCATTAAAGAGGCCTTAGATGAAATTACCATCGTGGACAAAAAAACTGCTGGCAAATTAGGAAAATCAAATGGAGGAAAAGTAAAGGTTGCTCCCATCGAAAAAGCAAATATTGAATATGATATTACCAAAGATATCGTCGGCGGTGGGCCTCTTGAACCTTTTATGAGAGATCCAAATATTGAAGATATTCATATCATAACGGGGCAAAATGTTCATCTTATCCACAAGATTTTTGATATGGTGGAAACAAATATCGATATCAATAAAAAATGGGCTTCTACGTTTTCTCAAGATTTCGCTGAGAAGATTGGCAGTCCTGTGAGTGATGGACAGCCAATTGCTGATGGCACATTGCCCGATGGAAGTAGAGTTAATATCATACATAGTGAGGACATAAGTCTAAAAGGACCTACAATGACTGTTAGAAAATTTAGTGAAACTCCCATCAGTATAACACAGATTGTGAATTGGGGAACGCTTAGCTCTGGAATCGCTGCATATCTATGGCTTTGTCTACAGTATGGCAGAAGTATATTCGTTTGTGGTGAAACGGCATCCGGTAAAACAACTACGGCAAATGCAATGTTTGTTTTTATCCCACCTGAAAAAAAGATTTTCTCCGTTGAAAATACACCTGAAGTACAGGTTCCACATGCCGTATGGCAACAGCTGCTCACAAGATCAACGGGGCCTAAGGAGGGACGTGTCGATGAGGGAGATCTTTTAAAAGCTGGACTTCGATCCAGACCAGATTACATTATACCTGGAGAAACTAGAGGAGTGGAGGGAAGAGTTGTATTTCAAGCTATGCAGACGGGGCATCCTGTTGTAACAACGTTTCATGCAGGATCTGTAACAAAAGTAATACAGCGTTTTACGGGCCACCCTATAAACATACCCAAGACATTTATGGATAATCTAGATGTTGTACTGATACAAATGGCTGTGGAACGGAAGGGGAAAAAACTTAGACGGGTTCTATCCGTAGATGAAATAGAGGGATACAATAAGGCAGTAGATGGTATAATGTCTCGTACGGCATTTCAATGGAATGCCATAGATGACACTCATATATTTAAGGCAAATAGAAACAGTTTTACTTTGGAACAAAGAATAGCAAAAATAGCAGGATATGAAGATCCGGCTATGATTTATGACGAATTTGACCGGCGAAAGCATATTATTGAGCGAATGGTTGAGGAAAAAATATTTGATTATTACGAGGTTGTTCAATTTATTTGGACTTATTATAGGGAAGGTGAAAAAGGATTGCCCATCTCAATATAGAGGACAAGCAAAAATTAAATCATGGTGATTAAAACAAAAGAATGCAACCGATATGCACATTAAGGTATAAAAAATGGGAAAAATGGACGGAGGCGAGGTAGACCAACTTCTTAAAAAACACCACCACCTGCAAGAATATGTTGAGATTGTAAAAAGGAAAATTGGTGAGCCCGCATTTTATTCAATTCTGCCTTATGATCTAAAAGGTGAGACTAAACCCAATTTAATATATACTGCCCGGGATCCTGTTTTCATACACATATATAGAGCGGATAACATGGAGGAGATGGAATATCATGCCATCGAACCGACACTTAATGAAATGGAAAAGGAAAAACATGACAGCTTACTAAAATTAATAATAAAAAAGGCACCTGAAAAGAAGAGCGTTGTAACTAATGATGAACTAAAAGAAATCCTTAAAGAGCTTATGGACGATATCATCGAGATCGATGAAAAAGCAGGTAATGTAAAACCTGCAAATAAAAAAGCGAAAGGGAAAGTTAGTAAGAGCGGCAAGATAAAAGCCACTTCTGTCCAGAAGAGCAATATTGAATATTTTATAATTAAGGATATAATAGGTAGCGGCCCTATTGAATGCTTCATGAGAGATCCTTATATAGAAGATATCCACGTTGTAGCCGGTGAGAAAATCCATCTCATTCATAAGGTTTTTAAAATGATTAAAACTAACGTCGAAATCGATAAGGATGATGCGGCACTTTTTACACGAAAACTGAGCGAAAAAATGGGCGTTCCTGTAAGTGAAGGACGACCTATTGTTGATGGGGTACTACCAGATGGAAGTAGAGGGAATATTATCTACAGTTCTGCTATTAGTAAAAAGGGGCCAAGTATGACCATCAGACGGTTTAATGAAACTCCCATTAGTATAACACAGCTTATAAAGTGGGGAACCCTCAGTTCTGGGATTGCTGCGTATTTATGGATTTGTTTACAATATGGTCGAAGTTTTTTCCTCTGTGGCGGGACAGCGTGTGGCAAAACAGCCACAATGAACGCATTAATTCCGTTTATACCTCCTAAAAAGAAGATTTACACTACTGAGGGTACCCCTGAGTTACAGGTGCCACATGCTGTATGGCAACGATTGCTCACAAAGACAAGTGGACCAAAGGAAGGGCAAGTGGACATGTTTGATCTTCTGAAAGCTGCGTTGAGATCTAGGCCTGATTATATCATACCTGGTGAGGTTAGGGGTGCAGAGGGGAACATTGTGTTCCAGGCTATGCAAACAGGGCATCCATGTATGACGACATTTCACGCGGGCAATGTTACAAAAGTCATACAGAGATTTACTGGAGACCCTATTAATGTACCAAAAACGTTTATGGATAATCTTGACTTTGTGGTGATACAGTTGTTAATAGAACAAAATGGAAAATCAATGCGAAGAGTTACTTCCATAGATGAGATTGAGGGATACAACAAGGCAGTAGATGGCATAATGTCAAGAACTGCTTTTGAATGGAATGCCATAGAGGATAAACATATGTTCAAGGCAAACAGAAACAGTTTTATTTTAGAGGAAAAAATAGCACGTAATGCTGGATATTCAGATCCATCTGAAATTTATGACGAATATGATCTTAGGAAACACATCCTCGAAAGAATGGTTGAAGAGAATATAATGGATTATTATAAAGTAGTTCAGTGCATCTGGGATTATTATCGAAAAGGTGAAAAGGGATTACCTATGACGATATAGCGGGAAGTATATGGCAGAGAGAAAATCAAAAAAAGCATCCAAAAAAAAAGACATTGAGGAAAAGCAAGATTTTGTTAAACAATTTAAAATCGCGTATAGGAATCTTGACGATCCTAAAAAATTTCGCAAGACAATCCTACTTCCATTGATTGCAGTAGGAGTACTAATTTTTTTAATGCCTTTTATCTTAGAAATAGCTGTTCCAGTACCTCTGAATTTTAATCCCATTACATTTATTATTGGCGGGACAATTCCAATATTTCTAGGAATTTTTTATCCATTTATAAGTTGGAAAAACAAGGAATCAGACATCAATGGAAAAATGCATTTTTTTATAACTCACCTAAGAGTTTTAGCTGTTTCAGATCTCTCCCTGAGAGACATAATTGATATGATTGGCGGTAAACCAGTATATGGCAGTCTAGGAAAGGAAATGAGTAAAATTGGTGCCCTTTCTATACAATGGCGTGTTCCTCTCGCCAAAAGTTTCCAGTTTATATCAGCCAGAACGCCAAGCAAAATACTTAAGGATTTTTTAGATCGTTTTTCACAGAGTCTTAATAGTGGTGTAGAGCACAGGGAGTTTATCGAAGGGGAGCAAAAAGCCGTTTTGCAAGAATACAAGACCATATATGAAACAAGCAATGAAAACATAACCATTTTAAACGAAGTATACGTAAGCTTGCTTATTGCTATTATTTTTGTAATGTCTCTCGGAATAGTTTTACCTTTCATAATGGGTGCAGAAAGTATGAGCACATTCGTTTATCTCTCATCATTTTTGCTTATAATATCAGAAGGTTTGTTACTTTATCTCCTAAAATCCATGGTTCCTCCAGATGAAATATGGCATCTAACCGGTGAAAAAGGCGAATTGGAAGAAACTCTTGACAAGGTTTTCAAATCCTCCGTCTTAATGTGTTTATTGCTTGGCACCATTCTGTTTTTTGCAAAATACGGTTTATCTGCTCCAATTTTAGAGATGATTCCTTTTGAGATTATTTTTGCCATATCGATTACTCCGTTACTATTTGCTGGCATCAAAGCATTCGTTGAAGAGGGGAATATTTCGAGAAAAGAAAAGAGTTTTCTAGGATTTTTACCAGCTCTTGGCTCCATTTCTTCGATGAAGGGAGGAAAGATAAACGAATCAGTGTACTATCTAAGTGAGAAAGATTATGGAGTATTGTCAAAACATATTAGAAATCTTTACAAGAGATTGAGAACAAGGATTAATGATGATGATTCCTGGGAATGGTTTGGCGTGGACACAGGTAGCAATTATATCCAACGATCAAGTGAAATGTTTAGAGAGGCCACATATGCAGCGGCAAATCCACGTGAAACTTCAAGGATGATAACTGAGAATATCAGGAAAATCAGAGACCTACGTGTTAAAAAAATGGCGATTATAAATACTTCTACTGCGCTTTTTGCTGGCATTACCTTTGGGATGGCTTTTGCCGTTTATGTTTCGCTTGTTATAAGTGAACATTTGAATGATATAATGATGGAGGTTGGTGACCCTTTCACTGGTATAGGGCAGATAAATGTGAAGGCACTACTCATAACCGTCCCTCCAGAAGTTTACACAAATCTTTCTATCATAATATTTGTCGTCTTTGTAATACACTCGTTCATGCTGGCTTTTACTATAAAAGCATTAAGAGGCAGCCACATTTTGATTATATTGCTTTATTTTGTCCCATTTGTGTGGATTGTGGCTATTACCTGTACGGTAGTAGAAATAGGATTAAGTGGATATCTGGTAACATAGAATCAAACTCATAACCAAGCGTAAAATAGTTGTTAAACGAAATGTATGAACAAAATAGGTTATTAGGTGATAAAATGGTACACATTCGCTCGAGGGGAAAACCCCCCAAATAAAAGATGATTAACATGGGTTTATGTGATATCGAAAAGATTTTTTTGAAAGTAAAACACAAAATAATATCCAATGTTGCTTTTATTATGGTTGCAGATCCATGATGGTGTCAATATAGGCACTAGGCGTGGTGAAACTTATCACTCCACCGATACCATACTCTGATATCACATTTCCAAATACCTTGGTTCGTGTGCCCAGGCCTGAGAAACATTTGGACGTATTTACTAACAGTACAATCAAGTCATCATCATTTATTGCTAAAGTAGATGATGAACATGAATTGTCAATGTCTCTAACTACCATAATACCATAGGTAGTTGAACTGAGATTACTAGCATTTAATGTGCCAAACAATCCACCTGAGACATTACTACTAAAACAACTGCTGTTACATGATAGTACAGCAGAGATTGCTGTATCAGAGAGCGATATATCCACATAGGTCATATTAAAATCATCAGAACCTGATAATAAAGCAAGGAATATCGCAATCTGGGTAATTTTTGATCCATTGCTGTAACCAGCCACATGAGTTACCTTTAATCCGCTAGATATATCTTTAGCGGTTTCTTCGCCTGTTTTCATCGCCTGCTGCTGCAAACTATTCATGGTTTGAATGATAACGGAAGCGGTTATCCCAGCTACAAGAATCATTGCTATAAAAATTATCATCGCACCTATACCTATAGACGCCTTCTTATTAATTAACAGCCCATTCGTTGAGATTTTAACTCTTCTCACCTTCCCCACATTATAAGTTTCAGACACTCGAACGAGAACCCTACTTCACGTAGAGTAACAAAACCAAGAATAAAAAATTATGGTTTCTAAAAATCAAGCAGCACATATGACGTTTCATATTATATCAACAATATATTTAGTAAACTCACCTCTGTGCATTGGATTATACTTGCAAAAAGTATACATGGTCCTGAAATTTGATATAAGCAGCGCTAAACAAAGGCTCAAAACTTGCCAAGTACATTCATTCTATTGCAAATCGCATATGTTGTCGCTGTATAATGCTGGCGTTGTAAATGATATTACACCGGGCGACCCTTGCTCGGGGCAAACCATTCCCCAAATGTCTGTTCGTTCATTGATACCACCAGTCGCACTGAAGGATTGAGTCGTATCAACGCATAACAGTACCTTGTCTCCTCTGTTTATGACGGGATTTGCCTGTTTACATGAGCCATCGGCATCCTCAAGTACCATGATACCAAAACGGTTCGCAGCCACTGGAAAACAACTCACACCAAATACATTGTCTACGCCAGTAGTGCTGTCGTTCCAATCACTTCCGGCACCGGTGTATGTCATTATAACTTTGTAATCTGTATTAGAGAGTTCGAGAAACACTTCACCAAGATCGATATCAGCAGATCCAGCTCGTGGACGCACTGTAATAGTCATATTATCTAGATTGCCATCATCAGGTGCATAACCTTTGATATCAAAAACTGCGATACCAGTAGAAACCTCTTCAGTGGTTTCCTGTCCTGTTTTCATTGCTTGTTGCTCCATATTATTCATGGTTTGAATAATGACAGAAGCAGCTATTCCGGCTACAAGGACCATTGCTATAAAGAGTATCATCGCACCTATGCCCATAGAAGCCTTCTTATTAATTAACAGCCCATTCGTTGAGATTTTAACTCTTCTCACCTTCCCCACATTATAAGTTTCAGACACTCGAACGAGAACCCTACTTCACGTAGAGTAACAAAACCAAGAATAAAAAATTATGGTTTCTAAAAATCAAATGGTATCCATTATGATTTATATTGCCAATCGAAAAGAGTTGTATGATCTAGAAAAAATATTTAAAAAGGACAACCAAGATAAGAAGCAGAAAAAAAGTTACGTGGTACAAATCAAATAAGATTTTAAAAAATAATAGAGATTGTGTGGTTATTCCACACAACTCATCTTGTTTATCTCTTCAAATTCGTTTTACTGCAGATCATATATGTTGTCATTGTATGATGCTGGCGTTGCAAACGATATTACACCGGGCGATCCTTGCTCGGGACAAACCATTCCCCAAATGTCTGTACGTTCATTGATACCCGCGGTAGCATTGAATGATTGAGTCGTATCAACGCATAAGAGTACCTTGTCTCCTCTGTTTATAACAGGATTATCTTCTGTACAGGATCCATCAGCATCCTCAAGTACCAGGATACCAAAACGGTTCGCAGCCACTGGAAAACAACTCACACCAAATACATCGTCTACGCCCATAGTGCTGTCGTTCCAATCATCACTTCCAGCACTTGTATACGTCATTATAACTTTGTAATCTGTATTAGAGAGTTCGAGAAACACTTCACCAAGATCGATATCAGCAGATCCAGCTCGTGGACGCACTGTAATAGTCATATTATCTAGATTGCCATCATCAGGTGCATAACCTTTGATATCAAAAACTGCGATACCAGTAGAAACCTCTTCAGTGGTTTCCTGTCCTGTTTTCATTGC
>CAYLOF010000006.1:0-19803 GCA_964385215.1 uncultured Thermoplasmatales archaeon | reverse complement strand
GTTATCTCCTGATATCTTATATTCCATTTACATCACCTAATTTTATGTCTCTTCTGCAATGTTTTGTTTGCACTAAAAACTTTTTCCTAATTTTTGGGAAGATATTTTTCACCCATCGAAAGTTTATAATTAATTACTTTGTTTTCATGCCGTATGAAAAAATTCAAAGCCGTTTGGGAACTCATGCGATTAGAACATGGGGTGATGATTTTTATTGCAATTCTCATCGGCTCCATCATAGCACAGAAAGCACTCGGAGTTGCAGGATTTCCACCTGTTGACAAGCTTGTATTGACATTTTTCACCGCTCTATTTCTTGAGGCAAGTACGTTTGCCCTCAATGATTATTACGACCTAGCGATTGATAGAAAAAACAAAAGAGATGATAGGCCATTGGTAAGAGGGGATATTTCTCCAAAAACGGCGTTATATCTGTTTTTTGTATTTTTCCCATTGGGTATCGTATGCTCATTTTTTGTCAACTATACCTGTTTTATAATAGCACTTATCACGGCACTTCTTGCAATTCTTTATGATGTCAAAATGAAAAAGATAAAATTCCTTGGAAACTTCTACATAGCATATGTTATGGCTATCCCATTTGTTTTTGGAGCGGCGGCCGTGATAAAGGAGGGGTCTTCTTCTTTTGAAATTCACCCGGCAATTTATATTATAGCACTAATAGCATTCTTAGCAGGGTCTGGCAGAGAAATCATGAAGGATGTTATGGATTTTGCAGGAGATAAAGAAGAAGGTGTAAAATCATTTCCCCGTTATATCGGCATCCGTAAGTCAAATATTGTTGCTGCCTGCTTTTACCTGACTGCTATAATTTTTAGTCTTATTCCATTTTTTATGAGCAGATATGATATGTATTACTACAATTATTACTATCTTGCTGTGGTTCTTATAACTGATATAATGTTCCTGGCCACATCATTTCAGTTGCTCTTCAAAAAGGACATAAATATGAAGATTCATAGAAAATTCACGTTGATAGCAATCTTTGTAGGTCTTATTGCATTTTTGCTGGGAACCTTTGTGGGGTAAATGATGTTTAGGAGGATTAGATCTGATGATACAAGGTGATCTGGTGGGTGTTGCTGTTGTTTACATCTATGTGGCAATTATGCTAATCGTTACTGAAAAGGCGCTAGGTAAATACCCTTCGGTTAGTAGAAAAATCCTTCATGTTATGGTGGGAAATATTGCTTTTTTACTGCCCCTTTTTCAAACAAAGGAAGTTATGGCGTTTCTAGCAGCAGGACCATTTATTCTGTTTACTTTTCTGATGAGCTCTTATACTCCAATTAAATCTATTCGGGGAAAAACCTCTGCGGCTGGCCACAGTATGGGACTTGTATATTATGCTATAACCTGGACTATTCTTGCATATTTGTTTTTTGACAATATGATAGTTATTGCAATGGGCATACTTGCAATGTCTTATGGAGATGGTCTAGCATCACTTATAGGAGTAAAATATGGTAAACGTAAATACAACATATTTGGCGATGAAAAGAGTTATATCGGTTCCTTTATCATGTTTATTTTTACATTTGTTATGATGGTTGTGGCTATTTTAATATACAAAACTGTTTTTTCCTATGAATTAACAATTACATATGAGATATTGGCTATTCTAGCATGTATCTCCTTTATCGCTGCAGTTGCTGAAGGTATCACCCCAAAGGGATTTGACAACATATCTGTTCCGCTAATCGTCGCTTTTTGCTATTGGTTTTTGATTGTGGTGTGAAGCTTTATGCGTCTGATAATTGTTGACGGTCTTGATGGTGTAGGAAAAGATACACATGCAAATTTAATTAAAAAAAGATATGAGGAAAAAGGGGAAAAAGTAACCATCCGTTCCCATCCGACATCTGATAATTATTTTGGAAGAAAAGCGAAAAATGCGCTTCTGGGTCATGGCAAATTCAACAAATTTCAGGCATCTGTTTTCTACATGCTTGATGTTTTACGGTCTGTACGGAAATATTATGGTAAAAGAGATATTGATACTCTTGTTATGGTTCGTTATCTGATAGGGACAGCTTATCTTCCTGAAAAATTTGCAAAGTTTGGATATAGATTTTTTGTAAATTTCGTTCCAACATCTGAGTATATGTTTTTTCTTGATGCACCTCCCGAGGAAGTGATGAAACGTGTTGAAGAGCGAAATGAAAAAGAGATTTTTGAAACGTTTGAAGAGCTTGTTAAAGTGAGAAAAAATGCATTGACGCTTGTAAAAAATTGGAATATTATCGATACTGTATGTTCAATTGAGGATACTTTTGCTAAAATTGAAGATATGCTTGATCGACTTGACAAGAAAACCTGATTTCCCTTCCTATGAATCATTAATGGAAAATAAGATGTTGCATCATTTACTATTAATATAAAAAGATTTATATACTTATTAGATTATTATGTATCACTGGATGGGGAGGTAATCCTAATTTTTTCCCATCTTTCCTCACCACCTTCATACTTCCCCATCCAAAGACTTCTTGTCAAACTTTTGGACAAAGTGTCATATATACAATGTCGTGTAACTTCTAAAATTACATAGTTTTGTAACTCCAAAATTCCATAGTTGAGACATTACTTGTCTGTGAGTGTTAGCAGTGCAGCTTGTCTATTTGTAATTTACTCCTTTTTTCATTTTGATTGATAATTTATCATAATCTTTCATTGTTGTTAGGTGGTTGTTGTTGTTAACATCTCAAAAATTCTTGTTGATGTAATCCAATACAGATTCAAATACTTCCCTGCCATCACCAGAATTATCACCCAAACCAGTATTTGGCCAATCAGGGTGCTGGTGTTTGTAAAAAGTTCTTTCTGGGTGAGGCATCATACCAAATACATTGCCTTGATGGTTGCAAATACCTGCTATGTTTGAAATAGATCCATTTGGATTCCAAGGATATCCTGCGTAGTTTCCATCTTGATCTACATAACGAAATACGATCTGGTCATTTTCCTCTAGACGTTTTACGTATTCTTCTTGTTTGTCCAAAGGAAATAGTAGCTTTCCTTCTGCATGTGCACTGGGGATTAATCTAATGTCATTTTTTGGAATTTTGGACGTAAAAACACAATTTCCATTGCTCTCATGTTTGAGTAGGGTTGGTCTGCATTCAAACCTGTCAGAATCATTTATATTCAAGCAGGCTTCAGGAATGGAGCTGACAATGTCATCAATTCCTGGCAAAAGCCCCAGTTCTATCAACACTTGAAAACCATTACATATACCAAGTATCGGATATTCTTGCTTTACAAACTCTTCTAATTTCTTCTGCAATTTACTTTTCATTCTGGCTGCAAAAATCGCTCCTGCTCTGATGTAATCTCCAGCCGAAAATCCTCCCGGTATCATTAAGCATTGATAATCAAAAAGATTCCTTTTTTCATCTTTGTTACAATCGATGTTTAGTAATTGCTTAAGATGTACAAACTCTGGTTTTGCACCTAGTCTTTTGAACGCATCAAAAGATTCTTGTTCGCAGTTAGTTCCTTCTATTCTAAGTATTGCTATCCTTATGTTTTCTTTTTTCAACGTCTATTACCTCTGTGCAATTAAAACCTTTAATCCCAAAAGGAAATCATTTCACACTTTTAAAAGATTGTCTCATTTTTGCAGATTATTCAACAAAACAATTTTGTAGTAGTGCCTTGACTCCACCGCACATAATCAAATCCAAAAACTTTATAAGTGATGTTTAATTACATATAATTAAATATAGTTAAATGTAGCTATATATAATTATGGATGATAGATATGGTAGAAGAAAAAGACGAGAAAAAATATACGACAATTTCAATACCGTCACAGTTGGCGGGGAAAATTAAGAAACGAATAGAAGGAACAGGTTTTCACTCGCTTTCATCATATGTGACCTATGTTTTAAGAGAGGTTATATCTGGTGTGGAAGATGAAGAGGAAGATGAAGCCTTCAGTAAAGAAGATGAAGAAAAAGTCAAAGATAGGCTGAGGGCATTAGGATATTTGGACTAAAGACAACGAGGTAGAAATAATGCCAAGAGCACATGGTAGCAAACTTATAAACAGACATTTAAAAAAAGAACCATCTGATTTAAAAGAAATTCCAACAATTGAGATAAGCACAAATCTTTCAGAAGATGTATTGAACATTGCAAACGGAGTGTTTTCACCATTAAAAGGATTTCTTTGTTATAATGATCTTGACAATGTGGTTAAAGAGAAACGATTGGAGAGCGATACTCCTTGGACAATACCTATCCTACTGGATTTTGATAATAATGACGTGAAAGAAGGGGATACTGTACTTCTTGTTAATAAGGAAAATGGTGTCCGTGCACTGCTCGATGTTGAAGACATTTATACGTATGCCAAGAAAACACTTTCACAGGAAATATACCGAACTCAAGACAAAGAGCATCCTGGCGTTACCAATGTTAACAACATGAAACAAAATTTCATTGGAGGAAAAATCTCGCTTATTGACAGCAAAGAAAGAGAATTTGACGACTACAACCTTTCACCAAGAGAAACCCGCTTTTTATTCAAAGAAAAAGGATGGAAAGAGATAGTAGCATTTCAAACACGCAACCCTCCGCATATAGGTCATGAATATGTTCAAAAAACTGCTCTTACTTTTGTAGATGGAATATTCATCAATCCAATTATTGGAAAGAAAAAAGCGGGAGATTTTAGAGATGATGTAATCCTTTCATCGTATAGGACATTGATGAAATATTATTATCTAAAAGAACGTGCAGTAATGTCGATTCTAAGGACTTCAATGAAGTATGCCGGTCCTCGTGAGGCAATTCATCATGCCATTATGCGCAAAAACTTTGGATGTACACATTTCATTGTAGGAAGGGATCATGCGGGAGTTGGTAACTATTATGGACCTTATGATGCACATGACATATTCTCAGAATTCCCAGATTTGGGTATAATCCCTATTTTCTTCAGATCGTTTTCTAGATGTACAAAGTGTGGTAGCGTTGTTAATGACAAAATATGTCCACATGATCCGAAGTACCACATTAATTTCAGCGGTAAGAAAATAAGAGAGATTCTTAGAAATGGTGAAGTGCCTTCAGAAGATATGATGCGAAAGGAAGTGGCAGAGACGATTTTGAAGTTCGATAAACCATTTGTTGAATAAATTGTAGGTGGTAAGTATGCTGGAGGAATTACAAGGAAAAGGCCTTTTGATACATCACTGGGATGCTGATGGCATAAGCTCTGCATGTCTTTTGTTAGAGCGGTTATCTGACAAAAACATTGATAATAGAACACCGGAGCTTGGTAACTATTTCCTAACTGATAGAGAGCTTGATTTATATTCAAAATACGATTTTGTAATTGTTGCAGATATGTCACTACCTGAGGACAACATTCTCAGATTGGCAGAAAACGCAAAAGTATTTATTTTCGATCATCACCTGGGAAAACTGATAAAAGAAGTTTATCACAATAATCCGATCATAAAAGGTGAAGACCCAGACAAGTATCCCTCTGCCAGTTGGATAGTCAATGATTTTTTAGGTAACGATGTAAATCTATTTTCATTACTTGGTGTAGTTGGAGATCATGAACAGAAGATTAAAAGCAACGAGGCATTTTACAAGATTATAACCGAATTTTGTCAAAGGCACAACCTGGGCTTTGATGACATGTTGAAGATGGTTTATCTTTTGGATACAAACTACAAGCTGGGAGACAAAAAAGCGGTAGAAAAAGCACCGCGTCTTCTCTTTGAATACAACTCGGCTAGTGGCATATTGGGAAATGCTCAATGGAACGAAAATCTTACAAAACTAAACGAGGAGATCACAAGGCAACTCGAAGGCCCTGCAGATGAGATAAACGGAATTATTATGAAAAAAATAAACACGACGTACAATATCATTTCAACGATAACTAGAAAAATTGCTTGGGATAGCGGCAAAAACACAATGGTTCTCAATACTGGTTTTTTCAATGATAAAGATCAACTGTATGTGAGGAGCACAAAAAATCTTGAATCTATGATTGAGCGGGGAAAGGCCCTTGGATTCAAATGTGGCGGTAAAAAAGAGGTCCTTGGTGCAATACTACCCAAGGATAAAACCAACTCCTTTGTTGATGAGATAAAAGAGTTTCTGACTAAAAATTGAATAGGAGAGTGATTAGAAATATGGAAGAACAAAAGGCAACAAATGTTGTATGGCATGATCATAAGGTAGAACGTGAAGAACGTGAACAACTCCTAAAACAAAAAGGAGTTATTTTGTGGTTTACTGGTCTTTCTGGCAGTGGAAAATCAACAGTTGCAAATGAGGTTGCATATAAGCTACATGAAAAAGGAAAACTTGCATACATTCTTGATGGAGATAACATTCGCCATGGATTAAATAAAAATCTTGGTTTTTCTCCAGAAGCTAGAAAAGAAAATATCCGAAGGATATCTGAAGTTGCAAACCTTTTTGCAGATGCGGGTATAATCACCATAACTGCGTTTATTTCACCGTATGCAAAAGACAGAGATTTCTGCAGAGAATTAGCCGGAGATGGCAGATTTCTTGAAATATTTGCAAAAGCATCCCTTGAAACTTGTGAAAAAAGGGATCCTAAAGGTATGTACAAAAAGGCAAGAGCCGGCGAAATAAAAGATTTCACTGGTATTGATGCTCCTTATGAAGAGCCTGAAAATCCTGAAATGATTGTTGATACCGATAAAGAAACAGTGGGGGAGAGTGCAGAAAAAGTCTTGAAGAAATTGGATGAATTGGGATTACTCAAATGGTGAGTGCCATGAGACTTGATTCTGATACGAATTATATTGTATCTGGGTTAGAACGATCAGGCACGTCAATGATGATGCAGATTCTTCATGCTGGTAGCATTCCCACCTCTTTTGATAGTTCACGAAAGTCAGATAAAAATAATCCAAAGGGCTATTACGAACTTGAAGGCGGTAAAATTATAAACAAACTTATGGAGGGATCATTTCCATTTGAAAAGTACAAAGGAACTTTTATAAAAGTCACAGCATATGGTCTTAAGTATCTGCCAAAAGGCCGGTATAAGGTTATTTATTCTGAGAGAAATATCGAGGAAATTCTAGATTCCATGGAAAAGATGGCAGATATAAAAGACGAAGAGAGAGATGAGACGAAAAAGGCATTTGTAAAATTGAATAAAACGATAAAAGAAACGATATTAAAAAGAGAGGACGTTGATGTTTTATTTGTTAACTACAACGAGATATTGTCAGATCCTAAAACTCAGATTAATAATGTGCCAGAGTTTCTTGAAACATCTGAAGCCAATCTTGATTCAATGATTCAAGTTATTGATAAAAAACTGTATCGGCAGAGGAGAACATAACACTCAAAAACAAGGTGTATAATATTACCAAGACTAAAATGACAATGGATCATACCATTCCGAAACCCGATGAAACAAGGGTTACCAAAAAAGATATCTTTTTTGTTTCATTGTCATTTTTCATTTTATTACTTTTTTATTTTTTTCCAACACCAGTTGGACTAACATATGATGCTCAGATGATGCTTGGACTTCTAGTTATGGCCGCTGTGCTATGGATAACTGAACCGATCCCGCTTGCTGTTACTGGCCTTCTCATTATGATACTTCAACCTCTGCTGGGAATTATTTCTGCTAAAGAGGTTTTTTCTTCGTTTGGCAATCAGGCGGTTTTCTTCTTAATAGGTGCATTTATACTTGCAGGTGCAATTGAAAAATATGGATTACATAGAAGAATGGCACTTGGTTTTCTAAGACGTTTCGAAAATAGCCCGCGTTTCTTTACGTTTGGGATAATGCTTTCCTCTGCTCTTTTGTCGTTTGTTATGCCAAATCATGCGGTTGCAGCATTGTTTTTACCGATTATTGCATCGATTCTCCTTGTGATGAAAGTCATCCCACGTCAGAGTAATTTTGGAAAAATCAGCATGCTCAGTGTTGCTTATGGATGTTCCATTGGTAGTTTAGGTACACTTATTGGCGGCGCACGAAATCCTCTTACCATAAGTTTTCTGGCAGATATAGGTGTAACTGTTACCTTTTTTGATTGGATGCTTTATGCAATGCCTGTAGTGTTTATTTCACTGCCCGTAGTATGGATCATTTTACAGATTTCATTTCCTATTGAGATTCAGGATATCACTCTTGCAAAACGGGAAATCGAAAATCAGGTTGCTATTGAGGGGCCTATGGGTAAAAATGAATTCACCGTCTTGCTGGTATTATTCATTACTGTGATCTTGTGGGTCTTTTTTTCACAGTATACATACTTTGGCATAGCAGGTATTGCAATTCTTGGTAGTGTTCTATTGTTTTTTACAGGGAGCATGTCTTGGAAAGATGTTGAACAAAAGGTTCCATGGGGCATCATTTTGCTTTATGGTGGTGCTATAACCCTTGGTATTGGTATGCATCAGACAGGTGCAGGGGCATGGATTGCCCAGAGTCTCCTAGGTCTTGTATATGGGAATCCTATCTTTTTGATTCTTGGGTTGATTATTTTTACTGTAGTTCTTACCAATGCAATGTCAAATACAGCGGCAGTTGCTGTACTACTTCCTATTGGCTTTGCAATTTCAACTGAGATACCTGGTGTAAGCCCTCTTCTTTCGGCTATGATTATAGCTTTAAGTGGTGGTTTGGCGTTTATGCTAGTGATTGCTACACCTGGAAACGCGATCACTTATTCATCGGGATATTTTTCCACAAGAGATCTATTGAAGGCTGGAGGCATTGCTAATATTTCTTGCATTGCAATTCTTTTTGTAATAGCGATTGTGTACTGGAAAGGTGTTTTAGGACTATGAAAATACTAAAAAAGGGAATAAAATTAACAACTACTGTCTATATGGAGTATTGCAGAAGGAGTTTGATGTAATATGTTTAAAAAAATATTAGTTCCTGTATCATCTGAATTCTACTCAAAAGATGTACTCAAAAGATGCATTTTTCTTGCTGATACATTTAAAAGTACAGTACATCTGATATATATCATCGAGGAAAAAACTCTATATCAAGCTAGTAGAAGATCAGATGCGCATAGAACACATTATGATAGAACTGAAACTGAACATGATATTATGGATAAGCAAATGCAAGCTGCAGATGATATTGTGTTTGAAGATGCAAAAATGCTGTTTGAACAGAAAAAAATACCATTTGATCATAAAGTCATAAAAGGGGAATTTAGCGTCGTTGTTTCTTCTGAGCTTGAGAAGGAACAGTATGATATTATTGTTATGGGATATGAACGGGGATGTATGATCAACTATCGACTTCTTGATAACGTTGATGTTCCAATTTGGATTGAAACTGGAGGGCATCATACTTCAATTCTTGCAGTGTGTTCGAATCTTGCTCCAAATCAAAAAGTTCCAGATTTGAGTAGAAGACTTGCTCAAGCATTGGATTGGGATCTTCATATGTTATATGTGACAGATATAGAGGATACAGTTGAAGTTGATGTCAATGGAGAACGATCGGAGAGAAAGCCAAAACGCGATTTGCTTTTTACTGGACAGACTTTTGTTGAAGATATGAGCCAAAAAGGCATTGATGCACGAGCAGTACAGGGCAGTCTTGAACGTGAGACGATTAAGGCTGCACAGTCCTTGGAGGCAGGGTTGGTTATAATTGGCCGTGAACAGAAAAAACGAGGAAAATTTGGGCTCCCTGTAAGAAAACTTAAGCAAAAAATGGCTGATAGATGCAAGTATTCAATTTTGTTTGTCAAATAATCTTCAATATACCAAATGAAAAAACTGATGATAACTGTCATCGTTGATGTGTGATCTATTTGGAGGATTGAGTTGATATTAGCTTATAATTTTTGTTTTCAAAAGATGATGCCTACCTGGTATGTTTTGCGTGCAGAAGTTGGCTGGTGGGGTTTTTGAATGTAATTGGACCTGAGTTTATAAGAAGTTCAGGTTTAAGGTAGATTTTTTCACGTGTCTCTCTCAGATTGCTGAAATACGTGGCAGGGTGGAAGTTTGGGGCGCAGTAGTTCTTACAACAACAGTAGGCGTGGAAACTGCAGGAGAGAAGAGTGCATCACATGGTTTTAAAAAGACCGACCTAATTACTCCCCCTAGTAGAACCCATAAAGAAAGGCTCATAAAATCACATGAAGATCCATAAGGAATCTGCATTGATTCATATGGTGAAATGATATTTGCACTTGACATATTGGTTCATGGTGAATAAACATAAAATACTATAACCAATTCACTGGTTGTGGAGTTGGACCGTGTATGAAAGCAGTTATTTTAGCAGCTGGAGAAGGCAAACGACTCAGACCATTTACAGAAACAATGCCAAAAGTTATGCTTCCTGTAGCAAATAAACCTATTGTAGAACATGTTGTAGATGCACTAGTCGCAAATGGAATTCAGGATATCATCATTATCGTTGGCTACAAAAAAGAATCAATCATGCAGCATTTTAAATCGTATCAAAAAGCAAAAATACAATTTGCAACCCAAGAAAAACAACTCGGCACTGCTCATGCACTGATGCAAGCAGAACAATTCATCGATGATACCTTTATTGTATTACCTGGGGATAATATCATTAGTTCTTCCTCAATTCTTACATTGGTTCAAGATCAAAACGAGTATGCCATAGGAGTTAAAAGATCCGATAAACCATCTAAATATGGGATGGTTTCACTTTCAAATAATATGCTGACTGGTATCATTGAAAAACCGTCCTTTGAAACTGAATCGTTGATTTCAACCGGCATTTATACATTTCCAAAAAAATTTTTCCAATCGATTCAAAATGTCATCGATGAGGGAGAGTATAAACTTACCTCAGCGGTACAAAATGAATTAAAAAAAGAAATGAAAATCAGAGCACTAACACTGGATGAATGGACAGATGTCGTATATCCATGGGATTTATTACAGGCGAATGATAGACAATTACGAAGAACCACTTCATCAACAAATGGAAAAATAGAAAAAAATGTGACCATCAAAGGCTCTGTTCTTATTGGTGAAAATACTCATATTCACTCAGGAAGTTATATTGTTGGACCTGTGGTCATCGGAGAAAACTGTGAGGTTGGTCCGCATACCTGCATCTTTCCTTCAACAACCATTGGTGATAACTCGATTGTCCGATCATTTTCTGAATTACGAAACAGTGTTATCATGGAGAATGTAACCATCGGATCAAATACATATATCTCTCATTCAGTTATTGGAACAGGATCTAGGATTGACCATGGATATTCAACACTAGTGGGATCAATACAGAAATACTCCAATGGGGAATGCATCCCAGTCAAAGACATTGGAGTGATGATAGCAGAAGATAGCATCATTCACAATCACGTAGTAACATATCCAGGGGTCATCATTGGCAGGCATTGTCTCATTTCTCCTTTAAAAAAGATACAGAATGATATACCAAGTGAAACAAGAGTGATGTAACCGTGTGTGGAATAATTGGGTATACTGGATATCGAAACACACAAAATGTTCTCATTGAATGTTTAAAACGATTGGAATACCGAGGTTATGATTCAGCTGGCATATGCCTAAATGACACTGATTCTACGCTACATCGCATAAGAGCAGTAGGAGAAATCGATGCATTAGAGCAAAAACTACAATCAATAGATTATACTTCCTCATTTGGTATTGGTCATACCAGATGGGCCACCCATGGTGCAGTTACTGAGAACAATGCTCACCCCCATATGAGCTGTGATCATGCCATTGCCATCGTCCACAATGGCATCATAGAAAATTTCAAAACTCTTCGAGAAACATTAGAAAAAAAAGGACACCAGTTTCAATCAAATACTGACTCAGAGATTCTTGCTCATCTCATTGAGGAACACTATAAAATAGAAAAAGATCTTAAAAAATCAGTAGCAGTTAGCGTATCTGAAATAAAAGGTTCATATGCATTGGTTGCAATGAGCAAAGACGAACCAGGCAACATTGTTGCTGCTCGAAAAGACAGCCCACTTGTCATTGGTGTTGGTGATAACGAAAATTTTGTCGCGTCCGATATCCCTGCATTTCTCCAATATACCAAACGAATTATTTTTCTTGATGAAGGAGACATTGCAGAAATCGATGCTTCAACAATACATGTTTTCACGGCAGATGGAAAAGACAAAAAAACTGAGATTAAAACCGTTTCTTGGGACATACAGGATGCTGAAAAATCTGGGTTTGATCATTATATGCTCAAAGAAATCTATGATCAACCTGAAAGCGTTATGGAAGCACTTCGCGGTCGAATCTCAGATTTTGATTACGCTATCTCCTTTCCCGACAACGTTGAAACAATACTTTCACAGTCCTTTAGTTCTATTCATCTAGTCGCCTGTGGTACGTCTTATTATGCGGCATTACTCGGAAAATATTTAATCGAATCTGTAACAACCATTCCTGTAGCAGTGTCATACGCATCTGAATACCGTTTTTTTGGAAAAAACAATACCCACTCTTTAGTTATCGCTATTACTCAATCCGGAGAAACCGCTGATACGTTAGCTGCTTTAAAGGAAGCACAGAGAAATGGAGCTTCAACTCTTGCAATAACAAATATTATTGGCAGTACTGTCACCCGCCTTGCTGATGGGTATCTTCTGATGCAATCAGGCCCAGAGATTGGTGTTGCAGCAACAAAAACCTTTACCTCACAGATCATGATTCTTTTTCTTCTTTCACTTTATTTTTCTCTTGGATATGATGAAATTGGTGCGGATGAATTCCATCATCATCTCCAACAATTAAAAACACTACCTCGAAATATTCGAAGAATATTTGACACCATTGATGACATCAAACAAGTGGCAAAAATCCTATCCAAAACTAGGTCAGTTTTTTTTATTGGTAGAGGCGTCTGGTATCCACTCGCTCTGGAAGGAGCGTTAAAACTCAAAGAAATCAGCTATGTTCATGCAGAAGGGTTTCCAGCGGGGGAACTCAAACATGGACCGTTTGCTCTTCTTACCAAAGAAACACCAGTCATTGCTCTTACTCACCGTGGAAAAACCTATGGTAAACTCATTGCAAACATTGGAGAAATCAAAGCACGAGGTCCAATGGTTATTGCCATAGCTGAAGATACTGATGAGGATATAGAAAAATATGCTGATATGATCCTACGATACCCAAGTGATACCGAGATGGAATGCATCGTCCCTGCAACGGTAATATTGCAACTTCTTTCCTACTATACGGCATTATATCGGGATTGTCCAATTGACAAACCACGAAATCTAGCAAAATCAGTTACTGTTGAATAAGGAGAAAAGTGAAAAGATGAAATGTATTGTTCTTGCAGCGGGTGAAGGAAAAAGAATGCATCCGCTGACATTTACCCGCCCTAAAGTAATGCTTCCCATTGCAAATAAACCGATATTAGAATGGAATCTTTTAAATGCTATAGATGCAGGTCTAACTGAGTTTGTGTTTGTTGTTGGGTATAAAAGTGAGATTGTGAGAAACTACTTTGGTGATGGCAAAAAATGGGATGTTAGCATTGAATATGTTAACCAAGTAAAGGCTCTTGGAACTGCACATGCTATTGGAATGGTTGAAAAATTTGCGGATAATTTTATCGTACTATGTGGAGATACTATTTTTGGAACTCAAGATATCAAACAAGTCATTGAAAGGGAGATGAGCATGGGGCTTGTGCAGGTAGAATCTCCTGAGGAATATGGTATTGTTGAAATGGATGGGGAAAAAGTTGTCAAAATTTATGAAAAAATGAAAGATCCTTTTTCAAATGTCATCAATGCTGGCATCTATCATTTTAACCAAAGTATTTTTGATATTATCAAAAAAACAGAAAAGTCACCACGGGGAGAATATGAGATTACAAGTTCTATCAATATGCTGGCAGATGATGTAGAAATGTCTGGTATTACGCTGAAGGAATGGCGGGATGTGGTGTATCCATGGCATCTTTTGGATGCAAATGAGGAAATGCTTAAGGGGACAAAAGGAAAGGTTGAAGGAACTGTTGAAGAGAATGTTATTTTGAAAGGACCGGTTTTCATTGGAAAAGGTACAAAAGTGATGAGTGGGAGCTATATCGAGGGTCCTGTTGTGATAGGTAATGATTGTAAGATTGGACCAAACTGTTACATTCGACCAAGCACATCTATTGGTGATGAGTGCCATGTCGGAAATGCATGTGAAATCAAAAATTCAATTATAATGAATCGTAGTAATGTTCCTCATCAGAATTACGTTGGTGATTCTGTTATTGGAGAGGATTGTAACCTTGGATCTGGGACAAAAATTGCAAATCTGAAACTTGATAAAAAAAATATCACCGTTGTGGCAAATGGTAAACGATTTAATACGAAAAGACGGAAACTTGGTGTTGTCATGGGTGATAATGTACAAACTGGGATTAACGCTATGTTCAATGTAGGTAGTATGGTTGGAAACAATGCTTTTGTAGGACCTGGGGCAGTGGTAGATGGTGAGATTAAACCACATGCACAATTGTTTTAATCGTTTACAGTGCTTTCAGTTATAACATTTTAACATTTTTTAAATCTTTAAAATGACGGTCTCCAGTTAATAGTATTGCCTTTTGCAGTTGAGCAGCTGCATATATCAGGGCATCGACAGTATATAGTTTGTATTTTTGTTTTGTTTCTGCTCCTTTTAATGCTATTTCTTTGTTGATATCAATTATTAAAGACATGTTGCAGATGAAGTCTATTTGATCTTTAAATTCATGTTCATCTTGCATATACTTATTTTTTATTTCCATTAAACATACAGATAGAGTAAGGATATTTTCGTTTTTATCAAGGAATTCTTTTACTTTTTTACCTTTTTTTGATCCTGCGAAATATTCTATCCATGCGCTTGAATCAAATATTACGATCATATTCATCCCTTAAATTATCGGTACCTGTTTTTTTAAGCCATGGATCAATTCCAAACATGTCTTTGTGTTTCTTTTTGGAAAAATACCTAAAAAGTATGTCATTGATGGTGTTTGAAATATTCCTCTTACCATATTCATTAATGATTTTATTGTATATTGAATCGTTTAATTCAACTGTTGTTCTCAAATAATATTCACCAATTAAAGCATATATGCTAATGCTTTATATATTTTTCCTGAGTTTTTCTTTTTTTATCAACAAAGATAAAAGTATATTCGCATCGATGATAAGATCCATTATTATCGTCTCTTTGCAAGTTTCTTATTAATCTCTTTACCTAATCTCAATGCATCCTTCTCAGATAATTTGCTTTTTTCTTTGAATTTTTTTAAGAATTCAAGATCTACAATCTTTTCTCTAAAAGCCTCTCTTGCAACAGCACTCCAATTAATCTCGGCAAATGAGTCCATTTCCTTTTTTAATCTTTCAGGGACAGATAGCGTTATGTTAGCCATGGCAAATTACCTTTGTATTATTTGTATATACATATAGTATGTGTGTACATTTAAAGTTTTTAATTATGGAATGCCACTCTTCTGATTTCGTCTCTTCAGTTAATGAACCTGATGGTTAGGCTGATTTTATGTATAAAAAACGGCAGGTGACTGCTGGCGTTGATAATTATGAATGATTTTCAATTGGCATTGACAGCTGCTGTGAGTTGACTTGTGTGTTGTTCTGGATGACGAAGATTTGGCTAAAAATTAATAGTATAATAGTAAAATTTCGATAATTAATTACTATTGTAATAGTAAAATTATTATACCTGCAATACTTATATGTTATATATGGTAGACTCAGAAAGTGAGATACATATCATACGGGCATTAAATGAACAAAACCCATGGTGGACAGAAGGAAAACCTTCTGAAAAACTTGCGAAAAGATTCAGACGGGAAGCGTTTCATCGTATTACAAATGAAGTGGAAAAAAAAGAGATAAGTGCCGTTATCGGTCAACGTCAAGTCGGGAAAACAACAGTACTGTATCAACTTGTGGATTATCTGATTGAGGAGCAAAACATTCATCCAAAACACATTCTTTATTTTTCATTTGACAACCCTTTTGCAGGTATCACTCAGCTTCAATCTAAAAATGTAATCAACGATGTTTTGGATGTTTATTCGATTAATATTCTCAAAAAATCGTTTTCCACCACTCAAAACATTGTATATATCTTCTTTGATGAAATCACAAAATATCAAGGGTGGAGTGAGATTTTAAAAGGATGGTATGATTTGAAATACCCAATAAAATTCATCATCTCAGATTCTTCTAGTTCAGGTGTTTTGAAAGGCAGTTCAGAGTCTCTTGCAGGTCGCATTCGAATCAATACCATGCTTTCGTTTAAGTTCAGAGATTATGTTAACTATAAACATCAGATAGGAAATGCCAAGAACACGGGAAAAAATACGTTTCTGTTGTCTTCTGAATACAAAAACACTTTTTTTGATGCGTTATGTTCTCAAAAGATTTCTCAGGTTTTTGATGTTATTAAACAATTCTATGTTTCTTTTGCTCGCAGGGAAAATGAATTTAAAACGTATAGTAAGGAATACATGATGAAAGATGGTTTTCCAGAACTTATCGACATGAATATTGTTGACTGTAGAAAAAAATTGTATGATTACATTAGTTTGACGTTGCAGAAGGATTTACTACGAATGTTTAAAATTAGAAATCCGAAAGCGTTAGAAAATCTTATCACGTTTATTGCTGCGGAATCCTCCCAGCTGTTCACCTATGAGAATATGTCCCGACAATTGTCAATCACGGATGATACGGTTCGAGAATATCTTGATTATTTAGATTCTGTGTTTTTGATTTCTAGAGAGCAATTTTATGCTAAAAGTATTGCAAAACGAATACGGAAGCAAGATAAGATTTATTTGAACAATGTTGGCTTGAGAAATGTTCTGGTCAATAGATTAAATGACCAGTTGTTTATGGATAGTCAAGAATTAGGAAAAATTGCAGAAATCCTTGTACATGATCATGTGAAAAGACTCTTTTTTTCTGATGATAGTAAACCTATGGTTTTTTATTGGAGAGATAAAAATGGAAAGGAGGTTGATGTTGTTGTTGAAGCAAATAAGATACCTATACCTATTGAGGTGAAATTCAAAAATTCGATTTCATCAGATGGTCTCAAAGGAATCAATTCGTTTTTGTCCCAACACGACAGTTCATTTGGCCTAGTCATCACAAAAGATCTCATTGATAAAAAAGAAAACTTGATCTTTATCCCTTTATGGATGTTTCTTCTGCTCTGTTAGAATAATCATGTAGCAAAGGATACTTGATATGTTTCATTTATAGCTGAATGACTATTTAGCAGGTGGGTTACAAGTATTCTTATGTTTTGTTTTCCACATTTAAATTATTTTTTAAAGTGCTATCAATCTTTTCCAAATCATAAAGGATAAGATTCTTTCGTTTTTTTGCCTCTTGAAGAAGGTTTTTTGTAAACCCTTTTTTTGAAAAAAGAGCAAAGTATTCCTTTCGGCTTTTTTCTCCCCATCGAACCTTTTCTTTTTTATGTTCTAATTCATAAAGAAGAGAAGTATCTACTTTGTTTTTACTCCATTTGCATTCGGCAAACAATATACTTTTTTCATTTTCGTTTAAAGCTACTATATCTATTTCATCTTCTTTATACCACCATTTTCCAGTATTAAATCCAGAATAATTCATCATTACCAATTCTCTACATACATCTTCAAATGTGTGTGAAACAAAAACAGATAAAGATTTTTTAATCTGATTTAGTAATGTTTTCCTGTCTGTTTCCATTTGATTTTTATTGTTTCTTTAAAAGAGACGGGTTGCAGCTTCCATTGCCCTGTTCTTCGTCCATAACGTGGACCTTTTGGACTGAGTATGTTTTCTTCCATCATTGATATTGATGATCCTGTTAAAATCAAGAAAATATTTGAATGTTTTAGTTCCCTATTCCATAAACGCTGGATTTTTGATGGAACTGTTTTATCTGCTTTTACGATGTATGGGAACTCGTCTAATACAAAGATTAGATTTTTATCTTTAATGTATCTGAGAAGAGTTTCCCAACTGTGTTTTAGTTCCTGAATATGCTGGTGATGTATCTAGGAAATAGTTACAGGAGAAATTTTTATCTGAATTCGTAATAGTCCCACTCATTGAATACTGCAGTCATAATATTTTCTTCTGGGATTTGGGTTCTATGATGTAATGCTTGTTTGTATGCTGTGAGTTGACTTGTGTGTTGTTCTGGATGACGAAGATTTGGTTTGTAATCCATGATGTATAAGTTGTTGTTTCGTATTTGTATAATGTCAATATGGCCTGTAAGAGGAGTTTCTATGTCGAATAGGTTTGTTTCCTTGGGGTTGAGGAATACTGGGAGTTCTGTACAGACCGTACTTGAATCGTTGTAAAGAAAGAATTGTTCAACGACATCATGAGCTGATTGGTTTTTTTGCTGGGTTGCAAGGGCATACTTGGTGAGATCTGGAGCAATGGTTTCTTTTTGATTAATTGTTATTTTTTGATTGATGTTGCATTGTGAGGCTCGAGGACCTGACAAAAATATTTTTGTGGGAAGTGATCTTTTTATCCAATTGATGTATCGAGTGAGTTGGGGAAGTTGTTTACTTTTCAAATTAAGTTTTAAGTTGTGAACGGCGAATGGATACAATTGTTGATGATTGAATCGAATCGTTGTGGTCACTTCTTTTGGGTCAACAACATATTTTTTTCGGAGTTTGAGAAAACCAAGAGTATTTTGGTATTTTGCTATCCAGGAATAAATGGTTTGTATTGGGGGATAATACCGGTATTTTCTTCCGGTAAGCGTTTTTGCTTTTTGTATAGGGTATCCTTGATTGTACAGTTGAAGAGTGTATAAGATGACGTGAAGAGGATATTGAGTGTAAGGTTGTGTGGTATTACTGAAATATGTGTTGCATTTTTTACAGTAAAATCGTTGTATGGTTCCTTTTTTTGTTTGTCTGATACCTGCTTTGATGACCTGTTTGTTATTGTTGCATGTTGGACAGCGCATTATAATAAAACCGAATTATAATATAAAAACTACTTAATATAATGAACGGAGAAGCGGGGCGGGTTGACCTGATTGATTCCGTGTGCAATTGGCCTAACAGATTCTGCAAAATATTTGGGGAAAACAGAGAACTTATGCACAGTTTTCTTGTGAGAATTTTTTTGTTCGACTCGTTTCTGTCGCCGTTCATGATGATGCTGGGAATAATAACTGATATTGTTCATGTTCATAGTGGTAATGACGCTGCTTACTACTATCATTTATAATGTACCTGCCGTCTAGCATAATGACTCACTGTTTTTTTTCACTTGTATTTTAAAAATTCCTCTCTTGAGATTCCTGCGTCTTTTTTAATAATTTTATTGAGAAGACCTTTATCGATTTTTTCGCCTGGATGAATTGGTATAATTGTTGTTCTCCCATCAGGATGTCTTAAAAAAACATGACTGCCCTTCTGACGAATTGCTCTAAAACCAATCTTTTGTAAAATTACAATTACTTCTTTTCCGGATAAAACAGGTAATGTTGACATATTAGACAGCGATCTTTTGCACACCAACAAATTTTTTCATTACCTTAACCGGTTTTTCTTGAGATTCTAGGAAAAGTGTTATTGCTTCTTTGGTCCGTTTAATAAGTTCATCCATGGATTTTGCCTGTGTATGGCAACCAGGTAGCTCGATGACCTCTGAGATAAAATATCCGTCTTCACCTTGTTCTATGATAATGTTAAAATTTTTCATTAGATATAATTTACCTGTCAAGACTATATAAATGTTTTTGCCATTT
>CAYLOF010000005.1:0-20604 GCA_964385215.1 uncultured Thermoplasmatales archaeon | reverse complement strand
GGGCTTTGACAACCTTGAAAACGCCTATACCTACTGGAAGAAATTGCCCAAACGCATCAGGAAATGGTCTCATATCTGGTATGGCCTGGAGTTGTTACTATGATGCAGGATTACTTTTTCCTCTCAAACAGGATGAGCCATCTGGAGAAATTAGTGGAGGAGCTTATGGAGCGGCTTAGTGACCAGGCAGACCGTATCCCTGCATATGAGGACTGGGATGAACAGGAAATCTGCAACGCCCGCTCTCAGTGTGAGCAGATAATTAGGAGCGGCTCCAATATAATCAACAGCCAGGAGGGGATGGAATGAGCGATGAAACATACAACGGTTGGACAAACTATGAAACATGGCTATTGGCTCTTAACGTGGACAATGACCAAGGCCTCTACAGCATTACAAGAGACATCATAAAACAGACAAAGTCAATGGGCGTATATGATGCGGCAAAAGAGCTTAAGGGCCATCTGGAGGACATCACCTACGATGAAAAATGCGATACCTATAAAATATGCGACAACTGGACACAGCGGGATTGGCAAGAGATAAATTTCAATGAAATAGTGAAAAGCTGGCGAGAAGAATAAGCATTGATTGAATGGATCAATGTGATTTTATCTGAACTAGAACAAATTCCATTTTTTCTCACCCCAATAACATAAGAAATGGAATTAAGTTTAAACAAGGTAATAAATCTTACGAAGATACTAATAGTGTCATTTAAATTCTTTAGATAAATAACAATAAACAGCCAAATGGTATCTATTGGCCAAATCATTAACAAAATTGGCCTTAAATTGAAGTTGAATAAAAATGATGGAAAAGTTCGGAACTGCTCATAAGGATTTTCTGGATTTGTTTTATCCAGAAATCCAAAACAGGGTATTAGATGATTGCAATACAAAGCTCAATCTTCATATATTAAAGATTGAAAATAATAGATTTTGCTATAATGAAATGGTAGAAAATCTCGCTGACAATATTGTTACCTTTGCCCTAACAAGAAAAGAATTGGATTTACTTAGGAATAATGAGGGTAAACCCTATATAAAAGCAGTTAGTCGATTAAGAGATTATGCTAGTAATGAAGGAGAGTTTGGAGAAATTCTTCTATATTGCTTCCTGGAATGCCATCTAGGGGCTCCGAAAATTTTTACAAAAATGGCCTTGAAAACTTCTTGTAATGATTATGTAAAAGGGGCCGATGGTGTACATATTCTAAAATTAGATGAAAAGAATTACCAATTAATTTTTGGCGAATCAAAACTAAGAACTACATTACGGGATGCGATTTACGATGCTTTAAAATCAATAAATAATTTTAGAACTAGGGGCAAAAATAACATTAACGACGAGATAAAATTATTAAATTCAAAGCTAAGAGAAGAGGCATTAACTGATGATCTCTATGATTTTTTGAAAAAAATAATTATGCCCAGTGCTGCTATCGATGATACAAATCGAGATAATGCATTTGGCATATTAGCTGGATTTGATATAAAAGTTGATGAGGAAACTCAAAAACTATCAAATCCTGAATTCAGGGCGAAAATAAGAAAAGATATCAAAAATGAAGTTGAAAATAGAATCGATTATATTCATGATAAGATTCATGAATTGGGATTACAGGGCTACTCTTTCTACATTTATGCAATCCCATTCACCGATTTAGAAGAAGTTCGGAAAAGGGTTATCAAGAATCTGAAGGGTGCTACCAATGATTTTTGATAAATTATCTGAGGACGTTCTTAAAAATGAATATTTTCAAGAATTATATGAGAAATTATCAATAATACAAATAAATGAGATTTTCTCTGAAAAAAACCATTTGAAACTAACTGAAAAGGATATAATTCATCTCTTAAGATTTTGCGATATATTATCAAATTCAACGATTCCTGAAGCGAGGAATGTTTCATATAAAATCATTTCTTTGTTGAACCAGAAATGTTGTGATGATTCTGCATATAGAACATATTCAACGGCAGTATTATCAAAATTAGGTAATTTTCCGGCGATGAATTTTCTTAATTATGGTGTGGAACTACCATTTTTTAGGGAACTAGAACAGAATGTTAAGGAAATAAAGCAGAAAGTTCCCGGAACAGATGATATGATATTTACTGATCCTCAATACTCGCTTTTTAAACAATTGAAGAATTCAAACTTTTTTAGCTTTTCTGGTCCAACATCAATGGGAAAATCTTTCATGATAAAAAGACATATATATGAATTATTAAACACGAGGGGCGAAGGGCACTTTGCAATTATTGTTCCGACTAGGGCATTAATAAATCAATTCTCGGTTGAACTAAGGAAAGATTTAAAAAAAATATTAAAACAAAAAAAGTACGAGGTAATAACAAATTCAAATATTTCTGAAATGGGTCTTATTAAAGATAAAAAATATATTTTTGTGCTCACACCTGAAAGATTAATGAGTTATCTATCTAAAGATGAAAATCCCGAGTTAGCTTATCTGTTTATAGATGAAGCTCATAAGTTAACGGATGCTATGGATTATAGAAGCATTACTTTGTATAATGCAATAGAGCGGACAATAAGAAAATATAATGGGATTAAATTGTATTTTGCCGCTCCTAATATTGCAAATCCTGAGATATTTTTAAAATTATTTAATAAGAACCCAGAAAAAACATTCAAAACTATTGAATCTCCTGTAACACAAAATTTATTTTTAATCGATCTTGTTGATAAAAAAGTAACTTTTAAATCAAAATTCTTTGATTATGAATTTAAACCTACAATACTTGATAAATTTTCAAATGCGTTAGATGTAATTAGGCAATTGGGACATGGCCAATCAAATATTATTTACTGTAGCTCTCGTCATATGACAATTGATATGGCAAGAAGATTAACAGAGACTCTTTCAAAGGAGGATATTACTCAAAGCCCTGATGAATTGGAAGAATTAAAGAAAGCCATTAAACTAACAAAAGAATTCATTCATAAGGATTATTATTTGGTAGATTTTCTACAATATGGTGTTGGTTTTCATTTTGGTACATTACCTCAATTGATAAGAAATTGCATAGAAAGATTGTACAAAAAAGGAATTATAAAATATCTATTTTGTACCTCGACATTGCTTGAAGGTGTGAACCTTCCTGCAAAGAATATGTTTATTTTAAACAATAAGAAAGGACGATCAAATATGACCAAACTGGATTTTTGGAATTTAGGGGGAAGAGCAGGTAGATTAAATTGTGAATTATATGGAAATGTTTACTGTGTTAGAGATAATTCAAAGGTTTGGAAAAAAACAGATATTATCGAGATTAAATCAGAGGTGAAATTAAAAATAAGTGTTTCTATTAAAATTGAAAAACAACTTAAGAAAATTGAAAAGATTCTTTTAAATCCTAATGTTGAAATAACTCCAAAAAGAGAAAAAGAGATTTTGAAGTATATTGCTAATATAATATGTATTGATACCTTAGAATTAAAATCAGGTTATACAAGTCCGGTTCTCAATAAACTTATACAAGATAATAAAGATGAAATTATTGAATATGCAAAAGAAATAATGAAAGGAATATCTGTTCCAAAGGATGTTGTTTTATCAAATCAATCTATAATGGTAAGGCAGCAAAATCAAGTCTATGAGCATCTTCAGGCAAATAAAGAGAGTAAAGAAACGATATGTTTGCCTAAGGATATAAACTTTGAGAATTGCCTAGAAATTCTTGAAAAATTTCATTCATTGTATAATTGGGAAAATAGTGAAAAATCTTTGAAAAGAAAAGAATCTCTAAAATACTTTGCATTTTTAATGAATATCTGGATAAATGGTTATAGCTTGAGCTACATAATTCAAAATACATTGAAATATAATCATGATAACCAAAGGACGGTTGTTTTTTATATCGAAGGTAAAAGAACACAAGCACAGTTTGATATAAACAATATAATTCATGTAAATTCTAAGATCAACGAGCTGATAAATAATATTGAAGGTGTTTTAAGGTTTACTTTTGAGAAATATTTCAACAATTATTTCTCTCTTTTATCAAATATACTCGGTGAAGAAAATGCAGGAGTTAATTGGGCAAATTATTTAGAATATGGAACAAGAAATTCAATAATTATTTCATTACAAAATTTGGGTTTCTCAAGGCACGTAGCAAATAATCTGTATACGAACTACAAGATATATTTACAAAGTAAAGAAGGAAAGCTAGTTGGTATTAACAAAAAATTGTTATTAAATAATATATCAAAGGATTCGGTTATCTACGAAGAAGTCTCAAGTTTATTATGATATATATCGTCAAATAACATCTGAAGTTTTAATACCGAAAAAACCCAAATTATAAGTGTTTAAAGTCGATTCATACTTAAATTCAATAATATCAATGGGAGAAGTAAATGGTTAAATTATCAAATGTTACTTTGAGGGAAGATGTTAAAAAGCATATCGAAAAAATTACATCACCCGACCAAATTTATACTCTGTTTAAATTGTTGAACTATCCGAAAGGCGTATTCTTTGATTCATCGTTCAAAAGGAAAAAGGATTCATTTGATTTCAAAAAAGAAGACAAAGAGAGAATAAAACAGATATACCCAGTCTTAAGTTTTGGCGAGAAGCTGAAAAAGGGCGATAAACTACCTGTATTTTTAATTGAATCTTCAACTCTCACACCATCATTTATCAGAAGTATTACAAGAAAATTCTCTGAAATGTATCTAAGGTTTCTTTTGATTGTGACAGTGGATTATGAAGAAATTGTAGTAGTATTTCCAGATTACGAGAAGCTTGAGGCAGGAAAACACAAACTGAAAATCACAAAATTAATCATAAACAAAAAGGAGATTTACTATACCGACGTTGAAACACTATCAAATATTTGTTTTGAAGGCAATGAAGACAGTTGGAGAGTTGTTTGGAAAAAGTGGAAAAAAGCATTTAGCGTTGAAAGGGTAACTAAAAATTTCTTTGACGACTACAAAAATATGTTTTTCAATCTGAGGAAAAAACTAGATAAACAAGGTGTGTCAAAAAAGGAATCTCATGAGTTTACGCTTCAGTTTTTGAACAGAATTATGTTCATATATTTCATTTCCAAAAAGAAATGGCTCGGAAAACCTAAGTTCATGGAATGGTTCTGGAAATCATATTTAATTGAAAAAAATAAGGGAAATATCGAAAAAGACACATTCTACGAAAAATGGTTAAAACAAGTATTCTTCAAGGCTTTCAACAACAGGAATGATGAGATAACGGATTTGCCTGAGGATGTTAAGAAGGTTTTTTCCGGATTCCCCTTTTTAAACGGTGGTTTATTCACAAAAAATGGCATTGATGAGATAACCTTGAAAATCAACGATGCTCTTTTCAAGGAGATTTTTGAGTTTTTTGAAAAATACAATTTTACAATTAAGGAAGATATGCCTCTAGAATCAAGTGTTGCCGTAGACCCCCAAATGATTGGTTATGTCTACGAATCTTTGGCCAATGTGGCCGAGGAGATATATGATAGAACAGATATGGGTATATTTTACACCCAAAGGATAGAAGTGCATTTTATGTGTGGGAGATCCTTAGTGGAATATCTTTCAAAACAGATGACAGATATTCCAAAAGAAAAGTTTTATCATCTAATTTTTGACTTGCCTGAAGAAAAAGAAAAAATTGAGAAGTATTTTGAAAAAGAGGGATTGTGGGAAAGACTTGAAGAGAACCTTGATAATCTTTCTATTGTTGACCCGGCATGTGGCTCAGGAGCATTTTTAGTTGGTATGCTCAACATTCTGGCTGACATATATAATATGATTTACAAGCATAGAAGAGCAAGCCTAACAGATTTTGAATTAAAAACTAGGATAACGGGCAGATCTATTTATGGAGTAGATGTGATGCCATGGGCAATTCATGCAGCCGAGTTGAGATTATGGCTTCAGCTAATAGTTGAAACAGAGTTTAAAAAGGAAGAGCTACGAAGGCATCCCTTATTGCCCAATCTGAACATGAATTTGAGGATAGGTGATTCTCTTGTTCAGGAAGTGGGAGGAATTAACCTACATCTGAGAGACTCAAATATTTCTGACAAACTCAAGAAGAAACTTTCTATCTTGAAAAATGAGAAAGAAAAATTTTCCAATAATAATCCAACTGCTAAGTTTAAAACCCCAAGTGGATTAAGAGAAGAAGAAATAAGAATCTTTGAAGAAATTATTGATGAAAGAATCCATAATATTGAAAAAGATAAAAAAGAATTGGAAGGGAAAATAAGTAAATTACAAAAAACCAAACAGAAAAATCTACTAGGTGAAATTTCAGAGGAAAAACAAAAAAAGATAATTGATGAAAGGGAAAAGAAAGAGAAAATTTTGGAGAGATTAATAACAGATTTTGACGAATTAAATAAGATTAAGGAAAGCTTGGAAAATCCTGAGAAAAAGCCCTTTGTCTGGGATATTGATTTTGCCGAAGTCTTTGGAGATAAGAACGGTTTTGATATAGTAATCGGCAACCCGCCTTACGTGAGACAAGAAAAGATATCTCCGCCAAATAAACTCAAGGCCGAGGTAACCTTGGCTGATCGTAGAGAATATAAGGATAAGCTTATTAAATCCGTTAATGCACACCTTCCTGTTGTAAAAAAAATTAATAAACAAAGTGATTACTATGTATATTTCTACTTCCATGGACTTTCCTTATTGAATGAAAAAGGTACTTTTTGTTTCATAACTTCCAATTCTTGGCTTGATGTTGGTTATGGAAAAGAATTGCAAGAATTCTTATTGAAATATGTCCCTGTTATTGCAATATATGACAATCCAAAAAGAAGTTTTGCTCATGCTGATATAAACACAATTATTGCCTTGTTTGGAGCACCTCAATTCGGCGATAATAAAGAATGGTGGAAAAGGTTTAATGGTGAATGGTCTGCTCTACATGAAATAGCCAAGTTTGTTATGTTCAAAAAACCATTTGAAGAGGTTTTATCATCTCAGAATTTGATTGACATCGAGAACGTAACAGTTGAAACTAGAGGAGATGAAATCACAGATTTATTGGAAAATGTTGTCAAAACAAATGACTATAGGATTTTTCCAATGATTCAGGAAGACCTGCTAGAGGATGGATGGGAATACCCCGAAAATCATGATTCAAAGAAAAATGGAAAATTCAAAAAGGGAGGCTATGCGGGAAACAAATGGGGTGGAAAATATCTAAGGGCACCTGATATTTTTTACACGATTTTGGAGAAAGGTAATGATAAATTAGTAGAATTGGGAAAAATTGCTAAGGTTACCCGAGGATTTACCACAGGAGCAAACGAGTTTTTTTATCTAGATGAAGAGGCGCAAAAAAAATGGAAAATTGAAGAGGAATTTCTGATGCCTTTAATCAAAAGTCCAAGAGAATGTAAAAAAATTGTTGTCGAACCTAATCAACTAAAATATATGGTTTTTATTTGTGACAAAAATAAGCAAGAACTTGAAGGTACAAATGCATTGAAATATATAAACTGGGGAGAAAATCAAGAAATTGAAATAAAGGGCGGGGGTGACAAAGGCAAAAAAGTTAAAGGATATAACAATCTCGAAACTTTAAAAAATAGAAATTTGTGGTATTCTTTATCATGTAATCTGGGTAACGCATTCTGGATAAAAGAAACGAATGATAGGTTAGGCTGTTTCATTACAAAAAAAGATATGATATGTGATTGTAGATTATATTATGTTAAATTATCTCCTGCAATTCAGAATTTTTCAAATTCAACAATAATGGCTCTATTTTCTGAGGTATTATCCCGGAGTGGTTTAGGTGCGGGAGCAAAATCACTCATGGTATATGAAGTAAATAAATTTCTAGTTATGAAAGTTAAAAAATTAAATAACAATTTTTTGCTAAAAAATAGAAAATTACGAAGTATATTTGATGAATGTGGTGTAGATCCAGAAAAACCAATTAGAGAACAGAAACCAAAACCGTTATCTGATAGGGCTAAACTTGATAATATAATTTTTGATGAACTGAATTTAACAGAAAAAGAGAGAGATGAGGTTTACTTTGCTGTTTGTGAAATGGTAAAATCAAGATTAAGTAAAGCAAGAAGTCTAAAGACAATGTGATTGAAATGACAAATGAAAATATTATTGGTATTATATATTCTCTACCAAAGAACCTAATCGAAAGAATGAGTGAAAATAGAAATATATTTGCAAAATATATACGAGGAAATAGAACAAGATTAATAAATGGGAACAAGCTCTTTATTTATGAATCGGGTTCAAGTAATGAGATTCCTGTTGGGACGATTATTAACAATGTATTTTTTATGACTTTATCCGAAATAATCGAAAGATTTAATAAAAAAACTATAGCAACAAAGGAAGAATTGAAGATATATGCAAGTGGAAGAAAATCTAAGAAACTACTTGTTTTAGAATTGAAAGAAATTAAACATTATAATACTCCAAAAAAATTAAAGTCTTCAATAAATATGGGTGGAAGATACGTTACAGTTAAAAATAAAAATCAATTATTTGAAATCTAAATTATTTTAAGCTAATTTGAGGAGAAGAAATAATGATATTGGAAAAAGAAACTTCAGAAATAAGTGAAATGAAAAATCCAATAATGCCTTTTTTAGAAAAACACTGTTTTTATTTGATTTCTTTTGAAGGTTTTACAATAAAAGATAAGATCGTCTCTGCAGTTCTTGATAGATATCTAATAGAAGATAGTTCGCCTGACAAGTGCAACGAAAAAGAAATATTAGAAAAGATATTAGAAATTGAGACTTACGAAAAATGGATTGAGAAAACCAATCTTTCCAATACATTAAATGTACCTTTTTTTATTGTATTGTACTCGTATCCCATTCAAAAAATTTGTGTTTATACGGTTGAAAAACACGATAAATTGGAGTTTAAAGAAGTTTTTAATTCTATTGAAGATTTTTCCACTTGGCTTTATAAATTTAGAGATATGATTATGTCTTCTCCATATGAAGAAAAAGGTCTACCTAAATTTGATAAAGAGTTAAGGAAAATACGTAAACCTTGGCCAGGAAATCTTGATTGTGTATTGTGTAAAAATGAAAAGGGCACATTAGCTGTTATTGAATTTCAAACAACTATACGAAAATCTGTAAAGAGCCACTGTAATAACGACTTCTTCCTTCCAACACACTACAGGAAAGGTGATGAACAAAGATGGCTGGTCATGGAGATTATCAGCAGGCAACTAGACAAACCTTTAATAATATTGGTATGGTCGCCAAATAAATATGATGATGATATGAAGATAAAAAAGGTTGACCATATCATATATTCATGGGATAAAACTGATGAAAAACCTGGACTTTATTACTCAGTTAAAGAGATTATGAAAATAGAGAACGTACCAGGATTTATTGAAAAAATAACATAGGTAATCAACATGCCGATACCAAAACAAATCATAGACAATTCAAAGGGTAACAAATTGGTTAGCTTTCTTAACGATGTTTTAAAGGACACCCCGAACACAAATTTTGACGTTGCTACAGCATTTTTTAATATTCAGGCCTATGAGATGGTTAAAGATAACTTGGATAATTTAAAGAGATTCAGACTTCTTTTGGGAAAAACACCAGAGATACGAAGCGATAGAACTCTCGGAAATGCATTATTGGATGTAATCAAAGAAGAGGTTGAAGGTTTTGAATTATCTAGAGAGAAGGAAGATAATGTAAAAAGTTTTATGAAATTCCTAAGAAAAGATAATGTAGAAGTGAGGATTTATGACAAGGAATTCTTGCATGGAAAAACATACATAACAGATGATATAGTTGTAATAGGCTCTTCCAATTTTACTGCATCTGGATTAACCCATAATACCGAATTGAATACCTGGCAACAAGAGGCACAAGCTATCTATACGAGAGAGCGATGGTTTGAGAAGTTTTGGAGAGAATCCAAGGATTTTAAAGATGAGCTACTAGAATTATTGGAAAATTCAAGATTTGGAAGTAGGGAATATACTCCCTATCAAATTTTTATAAAATCCCTATACGAGCTTCAGAAGGAGGATATCAAAGGGGAAGAAAAAAAGGAAGATGGAAGGTTACCCAAAACCAAGGTTGATCTGGCTGAATTTCAAGCTGATGCCATTCAAAGAATCTGGTCAAGACTTAGTAAATACGGCTCTGTTTTAGTGGCTGACTCTGTTGGTTTGGGTAAGACGTGGATTGCCAAAAAAATCCTGGAGAAAATTGGATACTATGAAAGAAAAAACATATTGATAGTTTGCCCCGCTCAGTTGAGAGATATGTGGACAAAGGAGATGAAGAATATAGACGTTAAGGAAAATATCTTGTCGCAGGAAGATTTGGCATCTGAGAATTTTATAAAAAAGGTTAAGAGGGTAGTTGGTGGCAGCCTAGACAGCGTAGAATTGATTGTGGTAGATGAAAGCCACAATTTCAGGAATCCGCTATCCAATAGATGGGAGAACTTCTTTACGCTAGTACATGAGCATATGTCGCATAAGGGAAAGAGGCCATATTTATTGTTTTTAACTGCAACTCCCATCAACAATACAATATGGGATTTATACTGGCAGATAATGCTTCTTACGTTAATGGATAATGGGGCATTTGCCAAAGAAAGTATTCCTGATTTATTTAAATTTTTCAAGGATGTAGACAAGGGTGGAGATCCATCCCTTCTAAATGACTTACTCAACGAGATTTCAATCAGGAGAACAAGAGATTATATAAAAGATAATTATCCAGATGCCTATATACTCAAAAAATTACCGAGTGGCGAAATTAAAGAACAAAAAATTATTTTCCCAGAACGAGTTTTGGAAAATGTAGAATACAATCTGGATAAAGTTTACAAGGGAATGTATAAAGAGATTGCCGACACAATTACTAACAAGTTAACGATGGCTTATTACAGGCTCTTGGAATATAAAAAAACAGAGAAATTAAAGCCAGACGAGCAACTACTTTTGGGCCGTATGATTGCCATAGGTGGCATATTTAGAACAATCTTACTTAAAAGGTTGGAGAGCAGCGTAGAAGCTTTTAGAATAAGCGTTTCAAAACACATTAAATTTCTCAGAAAATTAAAGGGCTATATTCAAGATGGGAAACTTCTGACTAAAGAATCTTTCAATAAATATTTGATGGTAGCCGATGAAGAAATTGATGAAGAAGACATAAAGGAGATTCTTGAGGACTTTAAATTGGGGGATTACAGAGTTGATGAATTACTAGAAGATATTGATAAAGATATTGAGCTTTTAAAGAAGATACTCAATAAAGTTAACCAAATCAAGCCAGAGCATGATGCAAAGCTGAACGAGTTAAAGAAGAAATTACTACAATTATCAAAAACCGGGCAGGTTGTACTTTTTACATATTATGCTGATACTTTAAATTATATATATAACGAAATTAAAAAATCGAAAGAATTCTCTAAACTGAAAATTGAAGCCATTTCCGGTTCAGGTATTACAAAGAAAAACCCGAGGGTAAGAGTAAATATAATAGACAACTTCACCAATAAAAAAATTGATATTCTTTTGAGCACAGACGTACTATCAGAGGGGCAAAATTTACAATCGGCCAGATATTTGATAGATTATGATCTTCATTGGAATCCAACAAGAATGATTCAAAGGGCAGGAAGAATTGACAGGATAGGTTCTGTTTATAAGAAAATTTATGTATACAATTTTTTCCCTGAAGATGAATTAGAGGAATTGCTAAAACTTGTTCAGATATTACAGAATAAAATAATTGATATAGACGAATCTATTGGTTTAGATCAAACTATTTTAGGGGAAGAAATACATCCGAAGGTTTTCGGGATAATAAGGAAAATAAAAGAAAAGGACCCCGATGTTTTTGTGGAACTAGAGAAGAATTCATTTGGAGGAGGAGAAAAATTTTACCAGCCATTAAAGGACTTCCTTAAGAAAAAAGCGATAGAAGAGTTAGAGGAAATTCCATACGGAGTTCACAGTGGCTTAAATAAAAGTGAAATGTCAGGGATATTTTTCTATTACAAATTTAGAGACGATTTTCACTTCTGGCATTTATACGATCTCAGCAGCGGAGAAATAATCAAAAATAAAACAAAAATTGTAGATTACATCGTTTGTCCACCCAAAGAGAAAAGAGTTATTCCTGATTTCTTTGAAAAGATTTATGGGATAAACAAACTCATCCTCAAAGATATTGAAGAGTCGTATAAAGAACTGGAGGCAAGTCAAACACAAGACTCTAAATTAAAAGAGTTAAGCAGGTCAAAAAGTACCAAATTTATAAAAAGCATTATTACAGATATTGAATTGCAAATCGACCAGCATTTGTCAGAATTTCCAGAAGATGATTCAATAGAAAAGTTCTGGGAACCCGTCAAAAACAAACTTCTTTTAGTGCCATATACAAAGAAAAGATTAAAAGAATTAAGAAAATATTGGAGACAATACAAAAAAGACGATAACTGGAAAAATCTAATCAAAAGCTTGAGTAACTTTTTGATTGAGAAAGGAATTCACAAAAAAACGGTAATTGAACCCTTCGATAAATCCAAGCTAAAATTGATAGCAGTTGATTTTGTATCTTAAGTTTTAGTACTTATTTACATGTTAGGTAGGATATCATCTGAACTTATTATAGAAAACTTGCAGTCGTCGCAAATCCCGTCTGGATTATCAGTTTCATTCACGCCACATATACTGCAAATCATATTTTGTAATATACCGCAGATTTAAAAGTTATTTCCCAAATATTAAGTGTTAAAACAATATTCCGATTGAGGAGTAACTATGAACATAACATGCTTAGGCGGAGTCGGTGAAATAGGTGGAAACAAAATCCTGGTGGAAAATGACGGGACAAAAGTGTTCCTGGATTTCGGCAGAAGCATGGGCAAGGCCGGTAAGTATTACGAGGAATTCATACAAATCCGTTCGAAATCAGGCCTTTTGGACCTTTTGAAATTGGGCGTGCTGCCTAAAGTGGATGGCGTATATCCCAAGCACCTATTGGACATCACAACCCTGGGTTCTGAGGTTGATGTCAAATCCAAGCTTCCATGGGGCGAAGCATCTGACTATTGGAAAAATGGTGGCATAAAATCGTATGACAAAGAGAAAGGTATAAATGGCGTATTTGTCAGCCACGTTCATTTTGACCATTTGCAGGACGTAAGCTTCATCCACAAAGACATCCCAATATTCAGCACCGAGACAACAAAAGTAATGGCCAATGCAATCACGGACGTATCAAAAAGCTCTGTTGACAACCAGTTCTTTGAAGTAAACGACAAGGTGGCAATAAAAGAAAAAAATGAAAGCTACAGAACCGTTTTCCCGGGCGAGCTTGAGTACAAGGATAGTCCAGAAACAGTGGAGCTAACAGACCTGAAAACGGGTTACACTTTTACCAGGGAAATAAAAACAGTTAAGAGAAAATTTATAACAGAAAAAGAAGGAAAAATCGGCTCCTTGGATTACAGGATTATACCAGTTGGGCATTCCGTTCCTGGTGCCTGTTCTGTCCTATTGACAGCGCAGGACAAAAAAACAATCCTCTATACGGGAGATATAAGATTTCACGGAAAAAACGAGCCGTCGCTTGATGAATACGTTGGAGATATTGGAACCGAAAAGATAGATATCATGTTGTGCGAGGGCACAAGGATAGACTCTGAAAAGAAACTGACTGAAGACGATGTTTACCAGGATATGCTGGAGCAAGCGGCGAAAACCGAAGGACTGATTCTCGTAGATTTTGGCTGGAAGGACACAACCAGGTTTGAGACGATTGCTAAAGTGGCCAAAAAAACTGGAAGGACATTGGTAGTAAACCCCAAGATTGCATACCTGTTATACGAGCTTTATTTAATGGATGGCGAAAAATACAGCGACCCGACAAAAATGGATGGCGTCAAGGTATATAAAAAACGCAGGGGCGGTCTTCTCTATTCAAAAGCTGATTATGAAAAGTTTGAAGCAGGATATCTTGACCACTGGGGAAAAAACAGTGCTAAAAAAGACAACAATATTGTAAGAATATCTGAAAAACTGGGAATAGGCGGAGATTCCAAAGCAGAGACTCAGGAACTGACCAAAGATGAAAAAATGGCATGGTTCCTAGCAGTTCACCATATAAAAAACGGGGTGACTTCTTATACCATCAGGGAAAATCCAGACAAATATATTCTTATGTTTAGTTTCTGGGATGCAAACGAACTTTTTGACCTGTCCAACGAAGATGGAGTAATCCCAAATTCCAGGTACATCCGTGCATCATGCGAACCGTTTAATGATGAAATGGAAATAGACGAGGAAAAACTTATGAATTGGATGAATAAGTTCGGTATTTCTTATGTTACTGAAGAAGAAAATAAAAATCATTTCAAGCGTGCCCATGTTTCAGGCCATGCTTCCAGGCCAGAACTTAAGGAACTTATCAAGAGAATAAATCCAGGGACAATTATTCCAATCCATACAGAACATCCTGATGAGTTTCACAAAATTGTAGAAGAGATTGGCACAGGCATCAAGGTTATCAAGCCTGAATATGGAAAGAAAATCGTTGTATAGATTGGTAAAGATTTTTCAGTTAAATCGCTATCTTATCTTTTTTGTTGGATATTTATCCCTAATAAATCTATGAAAAAATCTACCTTTTGAAGATGCATTCATCAATTGATGGTATATATCATTCCCAACGTTTGAATATTGGTATATTCCCCCGCTATGGAATTCAATTTCTAGTATTTTCTCTGTTTCATCATAACCTATCGAGTTTATATTGCTCGAATCTACTTGGATCCTATTCATTATTATTCCTCCTTTAATTTCATCATTAGTTCATTAAATTTTTCAGGAATATTAGTATTATCACAATAATTTCCCAATGCTTGTCCTAAAAGAATTTTTGTGAATTTTTTCCCACTACCTTCATTAAGTGACTTTAATTTTGAACTAAATTTTCCATCAGAACTTGAACTACATTTCTCTCTAAGTTCTGCTATGTTTTCAATTGTCCATTTTGACCTTGAGATATCTTTTCCACATTCTTCAATATATTTTTTCCAAGCATTGAATAATGTATCATCATCGAAGGCATCTTCAAATTCTTTTTCCCCAATTGAAAATTGCCTATCTTCTGGAATGTTTAGGTTATTAATAAGTTCTAAGGAGTTCTCGCTAGAATCATTATCCTTCAATATACAAATACAAGTTGGATCAATTAATTCGGATAAAGCTTTAGCAAAACCAGGGATATTTGTTATTCCTCTCGTATTAATTATTTTTATAAGGTCATTGTTTAACGTTGTATCATTTATTTTTTCATAAATCCTTGGCAAAAAAGCCTCTTCTGTTTCTCCTTCAACCAATATTATTTTTTTAGCAAAATACAGATAGATATTTTCAATTCCTAACTTTCTTAAAATTCTATCCGATGTTTCAGGTTCATTTTTAAGATATTTTATCTTTGTCAAATTTGACTCTGGTTGAAATAATAATCTTATTTGTTTAGGTTTTGTAGCATTAATCAAAAATGGAGAGTGTGTTGTTAAGATAACTTGGCAACTTTTTTGACTCAATTCTTTTAAAATATTAAATAATTCCAATTGTGCTTTAACATGTAAATGAGTATCGGGTTCATCCAAAATATATAATTTTGATTCACATGAAGTTACTTCGGATTCAACTTTATATTCCAATAACGCAATAGAAATTCTTCTCTTAGTTCCATCTCCTTTCTTATCAACAGATATTTCTTTTTCGTTTTCTAAAAATTTAACTTTTGATGAAATGTTTAAACTTCTCGGTTCAAATGAAGGATCGACTTTAATCTCTGTGAGATTTGTAATGTATTGTTTGATTTTTTCTTTTATTCCCCTTTCTTCCAAATCTTTTCCAATTTTTACGGAATATTCTTTCAATTTATCATCAATGAAATTTTTTATTGTTTTTCCTTCTGATATTGATTCGTTCCAAATTTCATGTTGTTTATCTTTTAAAAAAACTTCATTAAAGAAATCTTCAATATTCTCAAATTGCTTACCATCTAATTGAATTAGATTAAGTTCTGGGAAAGTACCATCTTCGATCATCAAATCTTCTTCGTCGAATTTTTCGATTAATTGTGTTTTCATTCTGTCAATCCGACTATTTGACCGAACTGTCAAACCAAATAATTTCGCTAAATCTTTAATCCTTATTTTATCAGTTTCCGATGATGGTTCTTCCGAATTTTCCAAAAAAGTTTTATTTGAAGAAATGAATTGTTCAGTCGGTTTAATTGTAAAGGTCTCGTTTGGAAAATTTTCTTTTTCATAATATTTGATAAATTCAAATTCTTCGGTAACTAACTTTATTGTAATTTTGTCTTTATTAAAATTGAAGTCGTCGGGTTCTATTTGATAATCTCCTGTAAAGATGTTAATGCAATCAATCACCGATGATTTTCCACTGTCGTTTTCTCCTACTATTAATGTTACTTTCTTATCAAGAATAATAGAAATATTACATAAACAACGAAATCCATCAATTCTAATCTCATCAATAAGCATAATAATATGATTAAATGGAGTTATATAAACATTCTTTAAGAAGAAAATCAAGAATCCCTTCTTTTTACCTGATATCACTTTACAACCCTATATTTGGTCAAAACTATTTAATGATAAAATATAGGGTTGTTATATATATGGTTTAATCCTGAAATTACTACCACAATTCACTAATTTTTTTTGCAGAGATTAGTTTTTCATATGTCGTATATCTTGATGATTGAGGTGCAGTCCCTTTTTTGTCTTTGTCTAATTTTATTGGACCGATTTTTTTCTTTAGTTCAACATTCACAATATATTTACCCATATTTTTGTATGGTTGAATCCCATTTTGTTTGATTTTCGCCATCCATCTTATTTCTGATATAGGCTGCGTTTCATACATTGCAATATATTTCAATTGTGGTATAAGTGTAGGTGATATCCGTATAGCCCACCATGCATTATTATCCAAAAACGCATGTTTGAATCCGTCTTCTCTTGCAGGGCATACAATCGTATCAATTTCTGTAAAATCTCTAGTTTTAACTTTTGTTTTTATTTTTTCTGTTATACCTTCCCTAAAAGGAGTATAATTATACAATATTTCATCATTATGAAGGAATTTTTTAATAACTACAACCTCCGGAACCTCAGAAAAACGTCTTAGTAAAGAATTGAAATCCTCCGTTTGGTCATCAATGACGACTATAATTCCTACATTTCTATCATAAATCAAGAAATTCAAAAGCGAGTCTATATTATCAAAAGGAGCATTGATTAGCTTGTTTTCAACTTCGTTTTTTAGCTCTCCGTCTTTTTTAATTATATCTGTTAGTTTTACCTGGAGTTCCCTTTTACCTGTTTCAAAAGCTGCATAAAATCTCATAACTTGTGGACCAATATGTTCGTATAAATGATGTGATTCTAGTTCATATTCCACAAAGAATAATTGTGGTTTGTTTATATTTGAAAAATCAATTAAAAACCCATCGGGGATTCCAGTATTTTTAGATTTCTTTGAGCCGATTTTTCGTTTGTAGTCGATTAAGACTGTTTCATCACCAAAAATATGATTCTTATTTTTCACAACAGCTCGTTCCAATTCATCTTCATTTTCAAAAGCAGTTTCCTCAAAGGTTTTATTTTCAATAAGGATAAGCGACATGTGATCTCCTAATAATATTCTATAACTTTAGTGTATTAATAAATGATATGATTAAAGAGGACCATGTTTAAACAACCATATAAATCTTAAACATTTTCCCAACGTTTTTCAAGATATTTTTTATCTTTGTTACAACTTCCTCTTCAGGCACAACAAAAATAACAAACCTTCCCAGCCTTGTATTTTTCTCATAGTTTTTTACAATCTGTTCCGGATGGTTGGCCGAGGTTTCAACTTCAACGGCAATCTCCCTTCCCCGACCATCACTTACTTTGGAATAAGCCAGCATGTCAGGCTGTTCAGCCCTTCCACCCTGTTCAGGAATCTTCACGAAATAATCCTGGCCTTCAAGCCATTCTTTCGCACGGAACAACAAAGCACGGTGAAGCTCACCACCGGCCTTACTACTTGAACCAGATGTTACACCGACTCCTATTGTTTTCAATCCCTTCTCAGTTAATTTGGTCAGAACCTTAGGCCGCCCCCTCCCTTCTTTTTTCACAATCCTTTCAACCAGCCCCTGACTCTGGGCTATGTCCAACTGTTCGCTTAACTTAGAGCCGGGAATTGACATGCTTTTTGAGATGTTAGTCCTTGTTGCCTCATCACCTTTTTCCTCAAAGGAATAAACGGTTCGTAGAAGCTCAATTATCTCATTTTCCACTTGTGATTTAAAAGAGATTTGCTGAGGAAGTATCGGGGCAGTGTAAAGCACTCTCATCCGTTCAAGCAGTTTCTTTGTAAAAGAATGCTTTTTGGTAGGAGGTTTTAAGGTGGAAATCTCAAACGGAGGAACTGGTCTCTCACCAAAACCGCTCCTGAGCTTAACAACAGCCTTTCCGTCAGGCAGAGAAGCCAATACACGCAAAACCTTGCTCTTGTCAACAGAGCCGAAAGAGTCTGCGACCATCCTGGCATCCTTTTCAGAAACACGGAAGATTGTTTTGGTGGCAGTATTGCCCAGAATGTCCCCAAGCATTTTCTCAGGAACCTGTTTTGTGTGCTGGTGTGCAAGCAAAAGCCCAATCCCATATTTTCGCCCCTCGGTTACCAAATCCCCCAGAGTCTCCAGATGAGCAAAATTCTGGAACTCGTCTATCGCAAGAAAAACAGGTGTCCGGTCTTTTCTTTCTCTTGATACAATAGTGAGCCATAGTTTTGTAATCAGGGCAGAACCAATCAGTCCTGCATTCATCTCTGACAATTCGCCTTTAGGCAGCCTCCAGATAACAAGACGGTTAGGCTTCAGCAGTTCCTCAATGTCAACAGTGGAAACCTTCTGGCAGAAAATCTTTCTGAGCAAATCATTCTTGACAAATGGCTCAAGTTTATTGATAACTGCATCAGTTCTGCCTTTCGGCAAGCTCCCCAAATCGTCATAAAAATCCTTGTACTCATCCTTATCCAGTTCCTCCTTTATCAGGTCCAGCATTTCCTTAAATGTAGGTGAGTCATCATTCCGGTAAAGCCTCCGAAGGGCATTCTGGAAAATCCTGTTAAGGGAAGGCCCCCAATACTTGTCGCCATACAGTTTTTTCATGAAGCTTACGATTTCACCAATCATCCGCTCTACCATGATTTCACGCTGGGTTTTGTCCTGGTATCTGGGAAGTTCAAACGGATTGAGAGAAAAACCAACCTTCAACAGGTCAAACAAAAGAACATTCCTCAAATCCTCAGGATAGACAGCTTCAGCAATGTCATAAGCTAAGTCGCCGTGTGGGTCCAGAATCCATGTGCAAAGTCCCTGACGGAAAGCATCAAGAACCTCGTTTATTATCAGCGTGCTCTTGCCTGAACCAGTTGCACCAAGGATATACTGGTGGCGATACAGGTCATCATTTTTTACGTAGATTTTTTTAGTCTGGTTTCTGCACGACACTTCACCCAGACATAATCGGATAGGTCTTCCATACACAAAATCACCATTGCAAGTTTGAAAAGGAGGGTTTGGTATATTCCACTCCGCAGTTTTCAGCCCCCACAGGCAGATGAACAAACGAGGCCAGCTCAGGAACGCTTATCATAAAACTGTCAGAAAAGAAGGGAAATTCCCTCAGGTTCATACTGGCCAGAACACTCATAGAATTTCTGAAAATCGGAAAGGAAACAATTTTTGGAGACAGACGGCACCTGTCCGTATCAAAAACAGAAAATGTCCGGGCAACATGCTCGCAGCTTTCCCTTGCCTTGAATCCATCATTGGAAACAGCAGCTATCCTGACAAGGCACTTCAAAACAGGAATCCCCACGCCCCTGAAAAACAAATCATCCCCGTATTTCTGGGTTAACGCAATCCTTTTGTCCTTCGGTATTTTCCTGAGCCTTTCAAATAATATCTGGACAATCATCTTTGAATTATGCCCGTTCATCGCCTCCAGAACATGGCGGAGCGGTTCATAACGGAAATCATCAGAACATTTCAAATTCAACTCCACGCCGTGCAGAACAAGAGAACAGGAGGAAACATAATCGCCCTCCATTAAAGCTGGAATGTTTGCCTTAGACCGCTTCATTTCAACCTGCGGGTAAATGGAATTAAGCTGGCCTTTAAGCATCCCTTCAACCGATGTCGAGGACGAGAAAAAGTGGAAACTGAATCTTTTATCCTTCCAGATCTCAAAGGAGAAACGGCCCGAATAATTCTGAAGCATGTAGAGCACCTTCTGCATCCCGGCCATTGAATCCAAAGAGCATTCGGAAGGGACCACATCAAGAAGAAAGCCGTCAGGAAAATCAAGGCAGTTTATCTCATTCTGCGAGAGTTTATGAAGTCCGTATTTCCATTCATTAAACAAAAAATCACCTTTTGGGTATCGGATATTTGCCAACCTTGACAAGGAAACTTGCCACCAGCATTATCAGACCGAAGACCACGGATGCAATCATGG
>CAYLOF010000004.1:16086-22775 GCA_964385215.1 uncultured Thermoplasmatales archaeon | reverse complement strand
GCAATGAAAGCTACAAAGACAGATGCTGAAAATATTATATTTTGTGGCGTGGATTTTATGGCCGAATCAGCAAAGATATTGAATCCTGATAAAAACGTGATAATTCCTGATGCGGCTGCGAAATGCCCCATGGCAGGGATGGCAGATCCAAACCGACTTAAACAATTGATGAAGGACAACCCAGATGCAGAGGTTGTTTCCTATATCAATACTACTGCAGAGGTAAAGGCACTCTCAGACATTTGCTGTACGTCTTCGAATGGTGTAAATGTTGTAAAAAGTATGTCTTCTAAGAAAGTAATATTTGTCCCTGATAGAAATCTAGGGGCATATGTACAGCGGTTCATTTTAGATAAAGAAATGATATTGTGGCCAGGCATGTGCCCAACACACCATGAAATTCGCAAGGACCAATTACTAAAAATCAAGGAGAAACATCCCAAAGCAGAGATACTTGCCCATCCTGAATGCAGGCCAGAAATTATAGACATTGCAGACCATGCACTTTCCACCAACGGCATGGTAAATCATGCTAAAAAATCGGATGCAAAAGAGTTTATCATCGGTACCGAAAAAGATATGTGTTATCGATTGAAAAATGAAAATCCAGATAAAGTGTTTTATCCTATTAAAACTGCAATTTGTCCAGACATGAAAAAGATAACACTGAAAAAAGTTTTAAATAGCCTAAGAACATTGGAACCGAAAATAAAACTTGATGACGATATTATGGAGAAGGCAAAGATACCTCTTCAAAAAATGATGAATATTGGACGGGGAGATTAAAGTGAAAAGAATTTACATGGACCACGGTGCATCCACACCAGTTGACAAAGAAGTAATTGATGAAATGATTCCTTATTTTGATAAATATTTTGGTAATCCGTCCTCCATACACTCATTTGGGAGAGAGGCTTTTGACGCAGTAGAAGAATCAAGAAGTAAAGTAGCTGACATATTAAATGCAGATGCAGATGAAATTATCTTTACCTCCGGCGGGACTGAATCAGATAATCTTGGTATTAAAGGAGTGGCATATCTAAATAAAGACAAGATAGGTGGCAAAGGAAATCATATAATAACATCTTCAATTGAACATCCTGCAGTTCTTGCGACTTGCGGGCATTTAGAAAAACAAGGTTTTAATGTCAAGTATCTCCCAGTGGATAAGTATGGCATTATACGAATAAAAGATTTAGAAGAAGCAATTTCCAAAGATACTTTTCTTATAACCATCATGTATGCCAACAATGAAATTGGTACAATAGAGCCCATAAATGAAATTGGCAGAATTGCAAAGAAACACGATGTATTATTTCATACTGATGCGGTCCAAGCAATATGCAAGACTCCAATTGATGTAGGCAAATCAAATGTTGATTTATTGTCCGTCTCCGCGCATAAGATTTATGGACCAAAAGGAGTTGGAGCATTATATATTAGAAATGGAGTAAAAATCTATCCACTGGCACACGGTGGCGGGCATGAAAAGGGACTGAGAAGCAGCACATACAACACTCCGGGCATTGTTGGTCTTGGTAAAGCCTGTGAGTTAGGAAAGACAAGACTCAAAGAGGATATGGCGTATTTCAAAAATTTGAGGGACAAATTGATTAAAGACATTCTTAAAATTGATGAAAGCTATCTTAATGGACACCCTGAAAAAAGATTGGTAAACAATGCTCATTTCCGATTTACAGCAATAGAAGGAGAATCGCTAAATATGATGCTTGATGAGAAAGGCATTGCTTCGGCCACTGGATCCGCATGTTCTTCTAAAAAGCTTCAAGCATCGCATGTACTAACTGCGATTGGTCTTAAACCTGAAGAAGTGCACGGTTCGCTACGATTAACGTTGGGCAAAGGAAATACAGAAGAAGATATTTCATATGTTGCCAGTGTGCTGCCCGGCATTGTAGGTAAATTAAGGAAAATGTCTCCTTTATGGAATTAATAGAAGGTTTTAGTTATGGCAGATATGTATACTAAAAAGGTAAAGGACCACTTCTACAATCCTAGAAATGTTGGCGAGATCAAAGATGCAGATGGTGTTGGAACTGTGGGTAATCCGACCTGTGGTGATGTCATGACCATGTATATAAAAGTAAAAGATGAAAGAATTATTGATATAAAGTTTAAAACATTCGGTTGTGCTGCAGCCATAGCCAGCAGTAGCATCACGACTGAAATTGTTAAAGGTAAAACCTTAGATGAAGCAATGAAGTTAACACGTGATGACGTAGCAACCGAACTTGGAGGATTACCTGCCATAAAGATGCATTGTTCAAATCTTGCCTCTGATGCACTTCGCGAGGCAATAAACGACTATAGAATGAAAAACAAAAAGTGATATTTTATGGAGTCATACATTACAATTGATGGATGGAATGCCAAAATACGGTTTTCGTCTGCCCATGTTATCCCAGAATATGAAAAATGCGGTAGATTACATGGACATACCTATGCAGTACATGTAAAGGTATTCGGAAAAACAGATGAAAAAGGAATAATCATGGATTTTGCCGTGTTGAAAGATGTGCTTAGGGATATTGTGAAGAAATTGGATCACAGGATTTTAATACCTGAAAAGAGCAGTGTTGTGATCCTTGAAAAAGAAAATGATAGTATTAAAGTGACCTCCCTTGGAAAACAATATGTTTTTCCTGCAAGTGATTGTATTCTACTGCCTATCAACTCCACATCAGCAGAGACACTTTCAAAGTATATATTAGAACAGGTCGCAGAAAGGCTTTCTTCGGAAAAACAGATAGAAAAAATGGAAATAGGCGTGGATGAGGGATTTGGACAGGGCGCATGGACGACAAAAACGTTTGAGAGGTAATTCATCTTATATGGTTAAAAAAGCGGTTTGTCTGATATCTGGTGGCCTTGATTCCTGTGTCACAGCATTCATGGCAAAGGAGAGTAACCATGCCATTTATGCATTGTCATTTAATTATGGACAGCGGCACAAAAAGGAGATAGAGAGTGCAAAGAAGATCGCATCTGCTGTAAATGCAGAAAAACACATCATTTTTGACATTGATCTTTACAAGTTTGGCGGTTCGGCATTGATAGATAGCTCCTTAGACATTCCAGATAGGCAAGATCTGGAAAACATAGGTAAATCCATACCTGCTACATATGTTCCGGCAAGAAATACCGTTTTTTTGTCAATTGGTCTTGCATATGCCGAAGCCGTTGATGCTGAGGCATTGTATATTGGTGCCACTGCAGTGGATTATTCGGGATATCCTGATTGCCGACCTGAATACATAGAGGCATACCAAAAAATGGCGAATCTTGCAACCAAGAAGGGAGTTGAAGGGCATCCTACTAAAATAGAAGCACCTCTGCTTTATCTTTCAAAGACCGAAATAATAAAAAAAGGTTCTGAACTTAACGTTCCTTTTGAAAAAACATGGTCTTGCTATCAAGGTGGAGTGAAACCTTGTGGCAAATGTGATTCCTGCTTGTTGAGGTTAAAGGGTTTTAAAGAAGCAGGACTTAAGGATCCTCTTACATATGAGGTTGTACCTGATTGGTATCGGTAGAGCACATCGCTATGGTCTATTTTGATATTCATGCCTGTTTCTTCTGTAATAATCATAGATATCCAATGTTACGGGAATTGATATAAGAACAACTATGAGTATTATGAGACAGGAAATACAATCTGATGGGACATTATACACTGTTGACTCTTGACGATCATTCCAAAAACTTCCGCTGATTATATCGTTGAACAGAAGATTTATCGTTCCGATCCACGGTAACTCAAATCGAGCTTTTCCTGTAATCCATTCTGGCTTTATGGGTTCATTGCAGATGCCACCAGCTTGATCGCATCTGTCGTTTGTTATTGGGTTGTCCCCCTGCGTTATAAATCCTGAGTGACTTGGCTTATAATGAGTTAATCCTACTGCACCTATAGTGACGGCAGTTTCATTAGTCAATCCATACTCTGGTACTGTATACGTGCCATATTCCTCATTATATTCTATCCAACATATCGCTCTATGGATTATCTGATCTTCATCAGTATTTCCATATTTTCTGTATATTATGACATCTCCATAATCTCCGTATGACTGAAAACCTCCTTTGCCCTTTGCTATTTCTCCATAGTATTCATAGCCTTCAAAGCCACGTGTTAATATGTCTTCCTTACCGTTCACTTTTACCAGAAGTACCATATCGCCTGCATTGATGGTACCAAATCTCCCAAAAGGTTCATCTCTATGCATCATACTGCCTGATTCGATGGCAACCATTGGAGCCCCGAACCATTGTCCCGTATAAGACCACAGGACGGTTAGAAGTATCAAAACTACAAAAAGAGCAACAGCGATGTCTCTAACCAATGATATCTTTTCATTATCGCTTCGCCAAAAACCTAAAAACAACTTCTTGATATCCTTGATGTCCATCTGTTACCGCTTTCTCCTTTTGATGTCTTTCCCATCCAATATTATGTTTTTTGTTGCAGCCCCGCATATTGGACATGTCTTTATATTTTCTTTGAATTTTTTACCGCATCCGAGACATTGATAACCCCATTTAAATCTTTTTGTTATCTTTGGTTGGCCAATGTTATCGAATTTCATATCTAAAGCATCAGCTACATTTTGTATAGAATAATCGTCTGTTAATATAATGGCATCTTTGTCATCGTCTAGTTTCATATCTAGTGCAAGAGCCAGGACATCTACATCTGCATTGGATAGTCTGTCTTTGTCTCCCGTCCTGCTGGAGGTAGAATTTACTTTATCTCTTGATCCTTTAGATGGGGAACGAATGGATAGGCCCTTTTCTATCAAAAATTGGAATGTGCGATAATCTCTGCCGCCGGGTTTTAATTCTGCGGAGATGCTACTAGTGGTAACCATCGCTGCATCATCAAGATCGATTGGTATGCCAGACAGAATGGCAGATGTATCTATAATATAAATCTTTGATTTTTTCATAGAGGACATTTTATAATAGTAAGTATTCCTTTTATATTTTATTTTAACCCGCTAGAGATCGCAGTATTGAAAAAAACCAATTTATCCTATTAGATTGGCAATGTTCTTTATTTTAATCAGTTTCTGATCACCGGTATTCATATCTCTGAGAGTCACAGAGTTTTCTTGTAGCTCGTTAGGCCCTATTAAAATAGCTTTTTTAGTATTTATGGAGCTTGCATATTTTAGCGATTTGCCCACTCCCCTCCTTAGAAGATCTACATCAACATACGCACCTTGCCCCCTAAGCTTTTGGACAATTTCAATTGATTTACTTATCATATCTTCATTTATGGGTATAACATAAAAATCTAATTTTGGTGAAGGAAGGTTATATTTCTCGATTTCCAATGCAAGTATGGTACGGTCAAAACCCAATGCAAATCCAGCAGTTGGGGTTTCTCTTCCACCAAACAATGAGATAAGTTCGTATGCACCCCCGCCGCATATTTGTTTTTCTGCACCCAATGATGGTGCGTCTATTTCAAAAACAATGCCTTTATAATAATCAAGACCTCGCACTATGCTCATCTTTATTTGATAGTTTACATCAAATGAGGTTTCTAACAATTTTAGAATTTTTATTACTCTGGCTAGCTCTTCTTCTGATGCTTTATCTCCTTTTATGTAATTTGAAATTTTGTTAACATCGGAGCTTTGAATTACATCTAAAAAGCTATTTGCATTTTCTTTTTCAACACCAAACTCCTGCAACGCTTCAAAAACATCCTCAAATTGAGATTTGTCTATCAATGGTATTAAATATTTTTGTTCATTTTTTGATATCTCAAGCTTATCAAACATTGAAGACAGAATATCTAGATTTCCAATGCTCAATGTTATGTTTTCCAAGCCAACATCTTTCAGAAGTTTATAGGCCATGGCAATAAGTTCAGCATATGCCTCAGGTTTGTCCGTCCCTATGATCTCGCAGCCTGCTTGCTTGAATTCTCTATATCTTCCCTTTTGTGGCCGATCATATCTAAAACAGTTGCCAAAGTAGAATAATTTCAGAGGTTTTGGCTCCATCTGGAGTTTATCAACATAAAAGCGTATAACGGGGGCTGTAAGTTCTGGTCTAAGAGAAAGTTTTCTACCACTTTTATCTGTAAAGGGATATATCTCGTCAATGACTGCATCGCCAGATTTAGCAGTAAAAAGATCCAGATTTTCAAACATTGGAGTTTGTACTTCTCTGTATCCAAATGTCTTAAATGTAGACATCATGCATTCTTCGACGTATCTTCGCTTTTCCATCTCCTCAGGAGTGAAATCTCTTGTTCCTCTAGGTATCTTAAACACGTTTAGATCGTATGAAAAATCATGCTTAATATTGTTTCTACTCAAAAATGACATATGATTACTGGCAGTACAGACATATCATTCATTATGTTTTATCCAAACTGTCTTACGGCACTACAAAATTCTTAATAAACTGTTGTATCATTTACCCTTGTAGAAATATCGGATTTGAGTTCACTTGAAAGGAGGAACACAGGAAATGAAAGAGGAGTATTATCCATGGGGTGGGGAATTTACCGCCTGTTCACCTGATGGATGTATTGCAGTTGTACTTCTTAATGTAAAGTATACACCTTCTAATAATGTTGCCATATATGGGAAATTAAAGACTGAAAATATAGGTATAGAAAAAATAGTTGCCAATGTGATTTCAAATCCTCA
>CAYLOF010000004.1:0-15986 GCA_964385215.1 uncultured Thermoplasmatales archaeon | reverse complement strand
AGACTGAAAATATAGGTATAGAAAAAATAGTTGCCAATGTGATTTCAAATCCTCACATTAGATATCTTGCCGTTTGTGGGGAGGACATCAGAGGACATCGTTCAGGTATGTCACTTATTGCTTTAAACAAAAATGGAATAGATGATCAACATAAAATTATTAGCGCTCCTGGGGCAATCCCATATATCGAAAATGTAAAGGAAGAAGCAATCGAAAGATTTCGCGATCAAATTGAAATTATTGATCTATTAGGAGTTACAGATGGCGAGAAGTTAGACAAAGCAATAGATGAGTTTGCTATAAAGTCCCCACCATCATTTGGAAAACCATATATTGCGATAAAGATTAAGGCCGAATCAACGGTGAGATTGAATGATAAAAGAGCATTGCATTCAAAGATTGTAGTGAATTACATGGGAAAGATTGAAAGGAGAGAGAAATAGATGTTTTCGTTTACTAAAAAACAGGAAGTTTTTGATATTTCAGGAATAAAAATGGGAGGTCAACCTGGCGAATATCCAACAGCTCTTTTTGGAGGGATCTTCTTTAAAGGAGATCCGGATTTTGCAAGTGCTGAAGAACATCTTCAAGATATGCTAGATATCAGTAAAAAGACAAGTAATCCTGCGATTCCCGATTTCTTCATAAAAAAGGAAGAGCATGTTGAGAATATCATTGATTTCATTGATGAGAAACTTCCAAAGAGCGTTCCATTTTCAGTAGACATTATTGAACCGTCAGTCAAAGTAAAGGTATTGGAATATCTAAATGAAAAAGATCTCCTTTCCAGAACCATTTACAATTCAATTAATGTGGGAGTTACTGATGGGGAACGCGAGGCGCTAAAGAATAACACTCCTGAAATGGCAATTATCGTAGCATTTAATCCTAAGGACAAATCCCCTGATGGGAAGGTTGAGGTTCTTGAGAACGGTGCAAATCTTACTGATACTGGACTACTTGATATTGCAAAAAAACTTGGGATTAAAAAAATACTTGTAGATACTGCGGCACTTGCACCAGGGGACAATAGTGGTGCAGCAATAGCTGCAATTCCTGTGATAAAGGAAGAATATGGCCTACCAACGGGCTGTGCAATTCACAATGTTGTAGAAAAATCAAAATGGCTGGACGATTTTGACAGATCAAGAAAAACAGTTGATGCAGCGTCCAACGTCAATATATCGCTCTTTGGCGGAGACTATGTGATATTTGGTCCTATTAAAAACGCAGAATATGTCTTTCCAGTGATCGCATGGCAAGATATTCTCATCTCAGAGTATGTAGAAAACTACTTTGGAATCGCTCCAGTAGATTTACACCCTAGGAGGAAACTCTCTTAATGCCGCACAATGTCAAAACCACAGTTATTGGCTCTTATCCCGTAGATATCGACCGGATGGAATTTATGCGAGAATATTCTAACGGGAGGGATGTTTCCTGGAATAAGTACATTAGAAATGCAGTCAATGATATGATTGCTGCTGGAATTGATATTGTTTCGGATGGGCAAACAAGAGATCCATTCATCAATATTTTTACTAGAAAACTAAATGGATGTCGCCTTAGAGACAGAACAGAGATAATTGATAAAGTTGAATATGCAGGTCCAATAACTCTTGAAGATTACAAATATGTTAGAGAGTTGATGCCTGAGAAAAAAGAGCTAATTGGTCTTGTTGTAGGTCCGCATACATTAAGTGAATCAGTGGTTGATCTGCATTATAAAGATAAAAAAGAACTTGCCTTTGATTTTGCATATGCACTTAATCAGGAAGCAAAAGCATTGCAAAATCATGTTGACATGATTAGCGTTGACGAGCCTTTTTTTTCCAACTCCATGCCAGAATATGGAAAAGAATTAATTGGGATAATTACCAGAAATCTTACATGTTCTACTAGGCTTCACGCATGTGGAGATGTCTCCAATATTGTTCCAGAACTACTAGAAATGCCTGTAGATGTCCTTTCTCATGAGTTCAAAGCATCACCACAACTGTTTGATGCATTTGAGGAATATGATTCTTCCAAAAAAATTTGTTTGGGTGCCGTACGTTCCGATAATGTACAAATCGAAACGGTAGATGAGATAATAGGTCACATTGAGAAAGGAATATCTGTATTTGGGGAACATATCAGTCAGCTTGCACCAGACTGTGGGCAACGGTTGTTACCTAGAGATGTCGCCTTTAGAAAATTAAAAAATCTTGTATTGGCAGGAGAAAAAGTGTATGGTTGATAAAGAAGTTGTTTTAATAAAAGCTAAAAAAACATCGCAGAAAGACGTAACCTTGGATACCAAGGGTTTTTTCGTCATAGAATTGCATGACGATGAAATAAGAGTTGAATATTATACTAACGTGTATAGGAACAATCAGATAGTTTCGGGAAAGCTTGAGAAGGTATTTTCTGGAGTGAGGGCAGATGCATTGTGTGACACAATAGCAAAGCACGTTTCAGACATTATGCCTGAACATTATATGTATCTGGGTAGAGAGCTTATTATGGCCCAACAGGCCCTGGAAAATAAGAAAGAGTATGTCCAGGACGGATGCTAAAGTTTTTTTATAATGCCCTTGCCATTTACATGCAGTTCTTCCTTTCCATTTCTTCGTCTTATATTGATATTGCTTATGCTGATAGAATCTCCTTGTTCGAAGCCTTGAATCTCTTTTACTTTATCATCCCATACTGCCAATTGTTTTGTACCATCATTATCTTTTATTTTGATGTTTGCAACAAATCCAAAACTTCCATCATCCCTAAAAAAAGCACGAGTATGCTCTACTTTGATCAACGTTCCTTCTATTTCATTTCTTGTACTGGGCAAATTATCTTTTAAGTCTGGCATATCTTTAGGATCGATTTCCAGCATGCCCCATCTACCTATATTTACTTCAAGGCCGGTAAAACCATTTTTTATGTAACCATTTACTACCTTTACGTCAGTGCCTTCCTTTATCTTATTGTTTTTTACAAGTTCTACATCCTTGTCCCACAATACAAGGCCACAGGAGCCTGTGCCATCGGTCAGCTCTAAATTTACAACCTTCCCAGAAGAGCCATTTTTTCTTTTGAAATTTTTTGATTCGCCGATATTTATTATCTTGCCAAAAACGGTACACTCCATACCGTGCTCTAAATCAGATATTTTTGATGTGCTTTGTTTGTTTCTGCCCATTTCGTCAACAAGCAACAATGCAATTGTATCTTCGTCAAAAAGATCGTCGCATTCTTTTTGCATGCTTTTTATTTCAAGCTCAAATTCCTTTTTTGTTTTTAGATCTTTGACGTTCTCGTAAAGTTGAACTTTTGTTTTATGCATCCAACATGTGAATGGGTGTTTGCTTCTTAAAAGCTATTGCTGAAATTTCAATGTTTCCTTTATTTTCTAGGTAAAGTAGCTTGGAGATAAATATGGATGGCTGGCGGGTAAAAAGCGTTATATAAAACATTCTTTATTGCCTAACCGATAAGAACTATGGTTTCAAAAAACTACGACCATGTTACTGTTGAACAAAAATGGCAGAACAAGTGGCTCGAAAAAAAGATTTACGAAGCGAAAAAAGAACGCGGGAAAAAATTCTTCATACATTTTGCCTACCCTGGTGTTTCAGGTTATCTTCACGTGGGGCATATGAGAGGATTCACCTACTGTGATATTATCGCACGTCATAGACGGATGATGGGTTACGATGTTTTATTTCCAGCAGGATTTCATGCATCAGGGATTCCCTCAGTTGGTTTTGCTAAAAAAGTAGAAAGAAAAGACCAAGCAACTGTAAAAATGCTTGAAGAGTATGGATGCACAAATGAATGTATAAATAGATTAACTGACCCTGCTGAAGTTGTAAAATATTTTGGTGATGTATATGTTAATGACTATTGGAAAAAGTTTGGATTTTTGATAGATTACTCAAGGATTATGAGTACCATATCTCCAGGGTATAAAAAATTCATTGAGTGGCAGTTCTACAAGCTTAATGAAAAAAAGCTACTGATTCAAAAACCACATTTTGCGCCGTTCTGTCCAAATTGCGGCCCAGTTGCAGTTGACAAATCAGAGACAGACATATCAAAAGGTGGCGGTTCCGAGATACTTGAGTATACAGTAATCAAATTTAGAATGGATGATGGGGCAATTCTTCCTGCAGCTACCCTCCGTCCAGAAACTATTTTCGGCATTACAAACATGTGGGTAAATCCAGATGCCGAATATGTTAAGGTAAAGATAAATGGTGAAACATGGATATGTTCTAGACAAGGAGCAGACAAACTATCGCTTCAGTATGATGGCGTAGAAATACTTGATGAGAAACTCTCTGGAAAAGGGCTCATTGGTAAAACATGTAAAATACCAATAATAGGTCGCAAGATCCCCATTCTTTCTGGACCTTTTGCAGATCCCAGTGTGGCCACAGGCATTGTGATGTCTGTTCCCGCTCATGCACCATATGATTATATTGCACTTGTCGAATCTGGAGAAAATATTGATCCAGTTACCATTATAGACGTAAAGGATCTTGGTGCAATTCCTGCAAAAAAAGTTTGTGATGATCTAGATATAAGAAGTCAAACAGAAACTGAAAAACTTGATGAAGCAACAGATATTGTCTACAAAAAGGAATTTCACACAGGATATCTTAATGAAAAATGTGGAAAGTACGTAGGCATAAAAGTTTCAGAGATAAAGGATCAAGTAAAAGATGAATTGATGTCCAAAGATTATGCCATTGTTATGAGGGGATTTTCTGAGGAGGTTATCTGCAGATGTGGGAATAAAGTTGTTATAAAACAAATCCCAGACCAATGGTTTATCAAATATAGTGATTTGGAGCTTACCGAAGAATCTAAGAGCCATGTAAATTCAATGAACATCTATCCAGAAGAATATAAAGAAGAGATGCTAGGGATCTTAGATTGGTTTGACGATAGAGCATGTATAAGAAAGGGTTCATGGCTTGGTACTGAATTTCCGTTCAAAAAGGGATGGGTAGTTGAGCCGATATCCGATTCTACATTGTATCCTGCATACTATATCATTTCAAAATACGTCAATGAACACAAGATAGAACCAGAGGAAATGACTGAAGAATTCTTTGACTACATATTTCTGGGGAAAGGAAAAGCCAGGAACTCGGTTTGGGAAGAAATAAAAGCCGATTATGATTATTGGTACCCAGTAGATATCAACCTAGGTGGTAAGGAGCATAAAACTGTTCATTTTCCAGTATTTTTGATGAACCATGTGGCCGTTATGCCCATAGATAAACGCCCAAGGGGCATTTTCACCCATTGGTGGGTCACCCAAAAAGGAAAAGAAAAAATCAGTAAATCAAAGGGCGGTGCAGAACATATAGCAAAAGCTGCTAAGATATATGGTGTCGATGCCATGCGTTTATACTATACACATGTGGGATCGCCTTTTGTTGATATAGAATGGGACCCAGATGCAGTTACCAAATACAAAAACAGGATTGCAAATACTTACAAGCTTATAAACCAATTATTAAAAAAAGATGAAGCAAAAAATGAAAATCTCGATAATTGGCTAATAAGTATGCTTAATAGGAGAATACAAAAAATTATTGATGGCTTTGAGGTTTTCAATTTACGTATTGTTGCTAATGAAATATTCTTTGAATGCCAAAAAGACATTCAGTGGTACCTTAAAAGAGGTGGCGGCAATAAAGAAATATTAGATAATTTCATTAACACTTGGATAAGACTTATGACCCCTATAATTCCTCATCTTGCAGAAGAGTTATGGCATCTTAAATGGGGAAATTTTGTTTCAAACGAATCATATCCACAATTCAACCCTGACGAAATTTCCGAAAAAGATGAGGTCGGTGAATATCTTTTATCTAAACTCATTGATGATGCAAATGAAATTCTAAAGGTCACTAAAATAAAACCAAAAAAAATATGCATATACATTTCACCTGTGTGGAAGTGGGAGATATTTAGAAGGGCACTAGATCTTTCTTCAAAAGGCAACCTTGATGTTGGCGCAATAATGAAAGAAGTGATGTCTGATCCCAAAATGAAGAACATTGCTAAACGAGTTTCCAAGTTTACAGGTAAACTTCCAAGTGAGATCAAAAGATTGAATGAAAGTGATAAAAAGAGATATTCAATTAAATTCGAAGGTGCTGAATATCTAAAGAATGCTAGTGATTATTTGGAAAGGGCATTTTCTTGCGAGGTTGAAATTTATCGAGGTGACGATGAGAAAATCTATGACCCTGTCAATAAAGCAAGATACGCAGTTCCACTCAGACCAGCTATTTACATTGAGTGAAATCTCCTATAAAATTAAATAGGTATGATTTTATCCGGCTCATTTTTTATATCAGAGGGGATTTCACCAATATTAAACCCATATGAAGTGGTTTCACAGTAGTAGTATTTCTTGGTGTCGTAAATTACATACTCTCCGTAACCTTCTCCTTTTAAATGTATTCCAACTGCAAGATGGCCTACGTCTTCCTCCACAATGTAAAATAATAGGACTGTATGATATTCCAAAGCATCCATAATTGATGCGAACAACGCAGAACTGTCTTCGCAATCTCCCTTCTTTTCAACCAAAGTTTCTACAGGGTAACGCCAATATTCAGTGCAATTCTTACTTTCATTGTCCCATACATAATTTACGTTTTCCTGAACAAATCTAAGAATAAAGTTTACAGTAGCAGACTCATTAAAATTCTCGCTTTTGGCAAGTGTTTTTAATTTATTTGCAAGAGTCTCTACAACGTGATCGCTAGATGTTACAAAAGAAGCCATTGCATATGTACCAACGTTTTGAGGTGCTCTGTTCACATCTAAATCTCTGAAATGTTCATATTCATCTATTGGAATTTCCAATGATATCTTCCAGTTTTTGTTATTGAAATTCCATTGATAGGTTTTGTTGTATGTGTTCACAGGAGGAATAATTTCCTCTGGAAACGTAATGTCATACCACAGCGAACCCTTAATGCCTTCAGACAGGCCGTCATAAGAAATCGTGTTTTTAACATTGTCAAATCTCAAAAGAAGTGTTTCTTTACCAGCCACATTATTTATATCAATAATATCATCAAAAATCAAATCAAAGTCATACATGGTTACTTCTATATCTGTATAATTCTTGTCTGTATCATCGGGTATATCATAGTTGAAAACATAGTTTACATTTTGTTCTCTCCCAATCCAAACCGTCCAATATTCGCCATTGCTATCGACTCTCTGAACCTTTTCGCCATCATTAACATTAATATCAAAGTATACTTGAGCCCATCTCAGTATATCCACCCTTTTAGTGACCTTGAATTTCTCAATAGTAATGTTTATTGATAGGTCAACAAGCGGATTTTTATCAGAGTTGCCCCCAACTCCATCACTGTCTAGATCGCTCCATTCATCTTTATTATCAGGAAAAACATCGCTGTTATCTCCTGTTCCATCGCCATCCGAATCCTCCCATTCATTTGGGTTGTATGGAAATTCATCCGTATTGTCTCCAACCCCATCGCCATCCGAATCCTCCCATTCATTTGGGTTGTATGGAAATTCATCCGTATTGTCTCCAACCCCATCGCCATCCGAATCCTCCCATTCATTTTGATCATCAGGAAAGACATCTTCGCTGTCTACTATGCCATCCTTGTCTGAATCCAAAAAAGATGGATCGTGAACAACAGCGTTAAAGATAACCCAAATACAAGATATAGCAATGATCGATATTACAATCATAAACAGTACAAATTTATTTTTTTCCATTATTAATATTACAATATTACATTCACACATATAAATAATATTCTTCCTGTAGATGATGGTCAGTCATTAAAAGTTCATGCCTCTCTTTTAGATATATTTCAATGAATGTTGAAAAGATAAAAATTGCTATTTTATAGGACATAAGGCCACTGATTATTGTCCCCACATAACAAAGATAAATAACCACGGTATCATGCACAGATAACAAATGTCAGATAATTACGTTGAAAATAACGAAAAGACATGGGATGCCATTGCTAAGAGCTTTGATGTTACACGTCGTAAGCCATGGAAGCAATGCATTGATTTTATAGATACACTATCGAAGGGAGACACTGCTGCTGACATTTGCTGCGGCAATGGGCGGCATCTTATACCACTAACAGGCCATTGTAAAAATGCGATAGGTGTAGATATATCTGGAGAACTTTTACATATTGTCAATAGAAAACTCAAAGAAGAAAAAATACAAAATGCCAGTTTAATACATTCTGATGTTGTAAATATGCCACTTAAAAATGATTCCATGGATGCTGTTCTTTTCATTGCATCGCTACACAACATTAAGGGACGGAGAAAACGTGTTCAATCTCTCAGGGAGGTAAAACGTGTACTGAATAGCAATGGTAGAGCTCTTATCAGTGTATGGTCACGATGGCAGGACAAATATCGAAAACAATTTCTAAAGAAATGGTTTGTCCAAGTGGGACAAACAGAATTTGGGGATATTAACATTTACTGGCGACAGCATGGCCTTGACATCCCTCGATTTTACCATTTGTATGGTAAAAGAGAACTCCTACTGGATTTACAGAAGGCAGGTTTAAAAACATTAGAGATCCAAGAGGTTAAACTTCATTCGAAAAAACATCCTGATAATTATTTTGCATTGGTAAAATAAATCATCCATCTCTTCCTAGTTTTTCAGGCTAGATTTGTGTGATTTTGTCAAATAACTTACGATCACTAAAACAACAATTGAAATGGCTATTGCCCAAATTGCAGACAAAAGACCAAATGTTGGAAGCATACTAAACTGAAATAAGAAAATCGAAAACTCCCCAACAAGTATACTGGCAATGCACCCATGTTTAGTTGCCTTTTTCCAGTATAATGCAGCAATGGTCGTAGGGCAGAGAACCGCTAGGCCGGAAAATGTTGTTTTTACTAGTGTCCCCATGATCCCTTCGCTTGGATCATAGTTTACTACAACAAACAATATGGCAAACAATGACAATATTACAATTAATATTCTTCCAATATTTATTTCCGATATTCCAAATTTTCGAAATGGCAAGTCATGTGAAAGCATTGTAGAAAGCGATAAAAGTTGTGAATCGGCAGTTGACATTAAAGCAGCAAGTGCTCCAACCATCACAAAAGCATAAACGAAACCTGGTGCATAATTTGCCACCATCATTGGCAATACCATGTCTTTTTGACCAGGGTTGAGTCCCACCCCATGCGCCCATACACCGATAAGAACAGGAAACAAAAACAAAAACGATACAACAATCGGATAAAGAATCATAGACTGTTTAAGAGATTTCTCATCTTTTGCTGTATAAAATCTTGAAAACATCTGTGGAAACATTGGATCTGCAAATATCCACAGAAGCATAAATGAAAACCAAATAAGTGGCATGAAATAGTCGCCACCTCCCGGACGAGTGAATAGCTCTGGATTGGCATTATATGCCATTGTATTGGCTGCTTCAAATCCTCCAAGATTAATAGCTATAAATACTACTGCAAGAGTCATTGCAGAAATCATTATAACTCCCTGTATAACATCTGTCCATCCAGATCCTCTCATCCCTCCAAACAAAACATAGATCATTATTACAAACATAGTGAATATTGCACCAATTTGCCAACCTACTGCAGCACTTGTGACGTTTTCAATAATCATTCCTGCTCCAATTGCTTGTGTTGCAAGATAGGGGATTGTAAATACTACCATCACGCCCATAAAAAGCAGCCGTAGACCTGTACTATTGAATCTATCCCCTATAAGTTCTGGAGGGGTGATGTAGCCTTTTTCCTTTCCAAGTTTCCATACTTTTCTACCGATAACATAGAACATAATGGCCATTATTGCTGTCCCAAAACCCATTATACCATATTGGCCAAAACCGCTATCGTATGCCTTTCCAGCAAAACCGAGAAATGTAAATGCAGAAAAATTCGTCGCAGCAAGCGTAAAAAACAGAATGACAGGACCAAATGTTCTGTTTGCCAAAAAATAGTCTTGAGCTGTCTTTTTTGTTCTTTTATGAGCATATATCCCTAGGACTATAAGAAATGCAAAGTATGCTATGACGAGTAATGCAAACTCAATCATCGAGACTCTCCCCAACAGATTTTTGAAAACAAGTAAAATGCAACAGAAGTAGCCAATGTTAAAATAAGTAGATATACAATCCATATTGGAAGGCCGAGTATCAATGGTTTAGACTGGCCCCAGCCCCAAAAATCCATAGATAATAAGAACAAGCCGATAAACAAAATATACCATACAATATTGCTTTTTTTTGGAAACCAGAAAGGCAGATTTTTCATATCTTTTCCCCCATTTAATCTACCATTTCCTGGATTTAACGGCTGGAAGTAGCAAAACAATGCCGCATTATTTACAATTTGCAAATTAATAATGAATAGATAAAGTTTACTAAATGTTCACAATTCAACAGTACTACTTATGTTGTATTTCCAACAGAATATTGCTAAGTTTACCAATCTGCTCAGGTGTGAGTTCTTCAACTCTTTTATCCGTATCAAGGATTTCTTCACAGTCTATCCCATAGGTTTTTTGGAGGATGTTTTTTATTTTCTTTCTCCTGTGATTAAATAGCTCACGAGTCAGCTCAAAAAAGAAGTTCTCGTTTGATACAGAAAACGGATGGGACGCTCTAGGGAGCAAATTAACTATACATGACTCAACTTTTGGTTGCGGATCAAAACATGTTTTAGGCACTGTCTCAACAATTTCACATCTTGCTTTATAGTATATGCCAACAGATAGTCTAGAGTAGTCTTTGCTGCCCGCTTTTGCAACCATGCGATCTGCAAATTCCTTTTGATAGATAAGTATGGCTTGGGAGAAATCATATTCAAGAAATTTGAAGGTGATTGGAGAGGATATTTGATATGGCAAATTTGAAACAATCTTGTTGAATTTTGGCAAAGTTTTAAAATCTACTTTAAGCACATCAGCACGTATTAATAGCACATTCTTTGGCAAGTTTTTTTTAAGATCATCTATAAATCTCTCATCTATTTCTATTGCAATCACTTTACGCGCTCGTTTTGCCAAAAGTGTTGTGAGCGCGCCTTTCCCTGGACCTATCTCAAGAACAACATCATCCTTTGTAATATTACAATATTTGATCTCCCGTTTTGCTACATCCTTATCAATTAAAAAATTCTGACCAAGTTTCTTTAACGTCATAATATTAATAATGTTTTTTTGAAATTGCAGGGCGGGTAAAAAGACGATATTTTTGATCTGGATCGGTTAACTCCAATTCCACTCGTTTTGCAATAAGTTTATCCGGAGCACGTAAAAAATCAATACGTTTAACCATCTCTTCAAAGGTAGTAAATGTTTTTTTTCTACGCGCATCCAATATATCATGCATCATTTTTTTACCAAGACCTGGAAGTAACTCTAAAACATGAAATCGTGTAGATATTGCGGGAGCATTGTTAAAGAACTTTATAAAATGATTTTCCCTATCGTGCACTATATCAAGAATAACATATAGCATTTCTCCATGCGCGGTAGAAGTCAGGGAATCGTAGCTAATCCTACCTTTAATCTTTTTTATTTTCTTTCTCTTACCCGCGTCCTTCCCAACATATATTCTATCACCTATGTTAACTGATATGTTGTCCTTTGGGACTAATTCAAGGAGTGTAAACTGGTTTTCACCAATTCCATAAACAATGGGATATCTTTTGTGAGGGGGCATATCCCCCCTTCCCTTTGCTAGAAAATCTAAAACGTAGACATAGTCCTCCACAGTAAAAGCCTCCAATCACTCAATATAGTATTTGTTTACCATATCTAATATCTTTTTTATTTTACTCTCATCTAATGTAATTCTTTCTTTAGCAAAAATTGTTTTTACATCATCATTTGTAGTTGGGAGTAAATCAGCTATTTGATATGCATGAATTTCTTCTAAAAACTCTAAATTCGTAAGATCTTTTATCAAGTCATTTACTTTAGAAACAGGCAATTTTGCAAATTTCTGAGCATGCTCTAGCGCTATTCTTTGCTCATATGAGAGTTCTTCTCGTTCTTTGTCGACCTTTTTAAGAATATTCTTTACCTCAGAAAGTGAAACAAATTTAGTGCTATCCTCTTTGGTAGTCACTATCGTGCCCTCCGTAAATGATCCGATTTAATAATCAAAGTTTTATGTTTTTTACCTTCGTTGATACCAACAAGATATGATTCTCCTTGTTTTCCTTCTATTTTGCCAGTTTTTCCATTGAATCGAACATGAGGCATGCCTTTGTGAACTGAAGGATTAATGGCAATATTGACCGACACTCCTTCCTCAAACTGATGCAATGCCCTTGTAATGGAGGGATTTCCTCTATCTCTTGGTTTCTTTCTTAATATATGTCTACTTTTGCTCCTTATGCCCTTTGACCGTTTTACCATTTTATTCCCCCTTAATTTCTATCACATCTAATTCCGTTACTTTGCAGGGAACTTCAATCATTTCACTTATGCTTGGCCTAGTTCTTCCATCATCACCAGAGATTAATTCCTTTATATATGTTCCTGATTGCGTTTCTATTGTCAATGTTGCCGTAGCACCATCTATCAACTCTATATTAAGGTTATATATCTTCCTATTTCTAACTATGTTGGCCCGCCTGCGAGCCACTCTTGACGGCGTAAACTGGCTTATCGTTTTACCCCGTAATGTCTGAACTACCTTTTTAAGCTTTTCTTTATTTATAGCTTTTTCCCCTGAAAAGGTGACTCGGTATAGTTTTTTAAAATCAGCACTCTTAATGCGAGCTATTTCGATCTTACTGGAAAAATGCAGATCATTCACTTTTATCTTTCCTTTAGCATATGAATTAATCTCCTCTTCCAACTGATCCAAATCCAAACTCCTGATTTTTGGATTTTTAATCTCCAAAACAAAAGGACGTCCATTCCCAAGCATACAAACATCGATATCTTCCCTTCCACATCCATGAAATGACTCACCGTCACCCATTGTTTTATCAAGAACGCGTCTTGCAATCAACTCTCCAACACTCGTTTCATACATCTTACCAGTATAATTACATTTTCTGCATCCTTTTCCGTGGCAAACCCTGCAAAACCATCTGGTCTGAGGAATGTCCCGTTTGTATTTATTGTATCTCCCATAGATGTAAAGTGGTTTTATCTGAAGATCTACAACATCAAACGATGTATCGATTACCGCCATTATATTCGGGTTTTCAAAATCCACTGTTTTATCAGATTCTTTTTCCAATATCTTTCCAATTTCTCTATTTAGCTCCGCTTTAATAGGCTCTGAATAGTCTGGGTCAGCAAATTCCAATAACTCTTGCTCTCTGTCAAGAATTTCTTCATCTGTTCTTGAGCCTACTAAAAATGTTTCAAACTCATAATCGTTTAGGTGCTCTGAGATGATGTCTGCAAAATGTTGTATCTCACTAAACAATCCAGAACAGAGCCAGCAGTTTTTTATCTCGATTTTTCTGTATTGTTTTAAATTTTTCCTTAACTTTTCCCCCCGCTCTTCATTTGTAAATCCGTGCTCCACCTTGGCAAAAAGTCTGCCCAGGCAATGATCACACAATTTGTATTTTGACAGAGTTTTTTCTGCAATTTCAACGATTTTTTTATCTTTTAAAGTACTAACCATTTAATGGGTTTAATAATAAATGATGCTTTAAATATTGGTATAGGCCAATGGATGGAAATATCTCGCCAAAATTTCGTTTTAGTAATGTTTTTAATATGTTTATGATATACAGGGTAAAACCTTGGGAGGTATAAGATATGGTTAAAGTCTCTCCATTTAAAGGAATCACGTATAACAAAGAAAAAATTGACAAACTTGATGATGTAATGTCACCACCATATGACATTATATCTCCAGAAATGCAAATGGAACTTTACAACAAAAGTCCACATAATTTTGTAAGACTCATACTTGGTAAGAAAAATACGGAGGATGATAAAAAAAATAACTGCTATACAAGAGCTAAAAAGCAGTTTGATGCATGGATAAAAGAATCGATTTTGGTCGAGTCAAATAAAACAGTTATTTTTCCATATAAAATTGAATATGATGTTGATAACCAGTCGAAAACCATGAGTGGTTTTTTTGTTTTATTGAAATTGGATCCTGATTATGAGCAGGTAAAAGCACACGAAAGAACATTGTCTAAACCAAAAGCAGATAGGCTGAATCTAATGCAGGCATGTAAAGCAAACCTTGAACCAATTCAACTGCTATATGTTGATGAGAAAGACAAAATAAGGAAAAGAATAGACAAAAAACTTAACGAACCTATCATCAGCGTAAAAGGATATGATGGTTTTACTCACAAACTGTGGAAACTAGAAGATGAGGACATTCATTCTATGATTGCAAGATATCTTGAAGATGAAATTTTGTTTATCGCAGATGGGCACCACAGATATCAAACTGCGATTAATTATGCCAACGAACTAAAGGAGAAAACTGGAAATGCTGATGAGGATGCGCCGTTTAACTATCGGATGGCTATTCTTGCAAATATGTTTGATGAAGGGCTATCAATTCTTCCAACGCACAGATTCATCAAGAAATCTGATATGGACCTTGAAGATATTGTAAAAAAATTGGAGGGATTTTTTACTGTAGAAGAAAAAACGGTCAAAAATAAAAACTATACTCTAATCGGAAAGAAAATTAAAACAGAGCTTGAAACAGAAACAGAACATAAATTTGCCATGTATCTTAAGGGCAAATATTACATTCTAACACTAAAAGATGAAAAATGCATGGATGAACTTGCTGGGGATCGTTCAACCATCTGGCGAACATTGGATGTGTCTATTCTACATAAAATCATCTTAGAGCATTTGATGGGCATAAATCAAGAAAATCTTGAGGATCATGTTAAATATACAAGAGTTGACGAGGAAACTATACGTTTCGTTGACGAGGGAAAGTATGATATGTCCTTTTTGATGAACGCTACGAAAATTGAAGAGTTGAAGGCCATAGCAGATGCTGGTGAACATATGCCTCAAAAATCTACTTACTTCTTACCAAAAATGCTTTCTGGCCTTGTCATGTATAAAATGGATATTTAGATTTGAAAAATTGCCTTATCCAAATGTCAACGATATGAAATGACCAAGGTAATGGGTTGCAAATATCACAATAAGAGTAATTGCCAAATGTTCCCCAATTACCTTCCAAGGATTGGCATTTCGTTCTCTAGCGATAATAAGACTTTCTGCAAATATCAGATATGTGCCAAACAATATACATACAATTATTGCTTTCCATAACTCAAATAATATGACAGGAATAATAAATGCTGCTGAAAACACAAATTTGTAGAAAAGGGTGGAGATAGTCGCCTCCCATGTTTCGTTGGTAGTAAATTTATTTTGAGATTCTATAGCAATGTGGATGCCCATTGAATCAGATAATGCATCAGCTATAGCTATTGTCAATATCCCGCCGATAACTACAAGTTTTGAATGAGTGCTGGAATGCAGTCCTACCATTAAACCAAGAGTAGTAATTACTCCAGAGGTTAAACCAAAACTAAATCCTGCTTTAACTGAACGTTTCATTGTATCTTCTGCTAATATTTATAAAATATAATTGTACTTATAAAAGCGTTATCATACAACTGTCACCTTTTTCCAAATATATGAAAATTCATTATGTGCCAGTTACATTAATAAGCTGATATTTATTCCACCCAGCAATTATGTCTCTGATAGAAAATCTGTTGGCGTTCTTTATCATACTTTTTGCCTACTTTGCCATAGTAATGCTTCTTCATAAAAAAGGCATCCTTGAGAAACATAGCATTTCTCTTTATGGCCCAGCATTGTTACTTAGAACTACAAAAGGAATAGGATTTCTTAAAAAAATTGCAAGTAGAAAGAGATTTTGGAAGGCATTTGGGAGTTTTGGTGTTGTCTTTTGTTTTATTATGATGAT
>CAYLOF010000003.1:0-25760 GCA_964385215.1 uncultured Thermoplasmatales archaeon | reverse complement strand
TGAAGAATATATCTTCGGACTCCATGCCGTCATATGGACCACCTGCATTTGCTACGAGATCATCTCTACCAGCAACTACAACATCTGCAGTATCTGTAGCAGTACTTCCTTCGTCGTCTGTAACGGTTAATGTTACAGTATATGTACCAGATTCATCATAGTCATGAACAGGTTTATCTCCTTCAACTGAGTTTGTACCGTCGCCAAAGTTCCATTCATAGCTGTATGGTGGCATTCCACCCATTGCAGCTCCATAGAATTGTATAGACTCTTCAATACTACCTTCGTAGCCGCCGAAGTTGTTTGCATCAGCATTTGCAGATAGTGGCATGTCTGGAGCGGATACTATGATTGTCATGTATGCAAAGTCATACATTGTTGCGCCCTGAAGTTCCGGATCATTTGCACTTACTCTGAGGTATACATTATATGTACCTGCCTCGTCGTAAACATGGCCTGTTTCTTCTTCAAAGCTATAGAATCCATCTTCGAATGACCAATAGTATCCAACGTCGTGAAGTGTGCCATCAAACATGCATGCAAAGCTCTCCGATGCGTCAAATTCGATTGGATCGCCGATTAATACTTCAGTCTCGCTAGCAGTTGCAAATGCATCTACTCCTGCCCATGGGTCAAAGTTAAGTTCTCCAAAGACAGAGAATCCAGATCCATCTGCTGGACGACCGGTCATTGCATCAATTGTGTCGCCACTTGGGCCATCACATGCATCATACCAGTTCCAACGTGCATCAAGTGTAACATTCACATCAAAGTTGTGTATTGCTATACCTGGGCTATCACATTCATCGAAGTCTCCGAACCAGTTGTAATGTATACCGGTTTCTCCTTGGTAGTCAACCATAAATGTTGCAGTGACGAATTTGTCGTCATCCATTACAATGGTCGTTGGGTTATCAGAACCACTGAGATCACCACTCCATTCCACAAATTCCCAACTTGGGTCTGCAAAAGCCTCTAAGGTTACTACAGTTCCCTCGTAGTATTCTGGTTGGTCTGGAGTTAGTTCAACATGGCCATTACCGGCAACAATAACATCTAGAGTATAGAAGGCTCCGCCAGCTGGGTCACCAAGAAGTTCAATGTCATCAATGTAATTGATTGCATTCATCGTTGGGGCTCCAAGAAGCTGGTACGCAATTATGACGGATGGTTGCATGTCATAGGCTGACAGGTCAAGTACTATCTGATCTTCGTTCCAGCACCAACCTGGTCCACCAGGTCCACCGGTTCCAACTTCATATGCTGGATCATTAACTAGATCAGCTTCAGTAGTCCATGTTGATCCGCCATCGGTAGAAACTTTGATGTTAACCTGGTCAGGATACATAGTACCGCCCCAATTCCAAATGCCATAGAATGAAAATTCTAGATTCATCCATGAACTGAGATCCATCTCTGGGGTTTTAATCCATTCATCTTGCGTTGCATCTCCACCAGAGCCATCACTCCACCAAGCGCCTGCACAATATGTACCGGAATTTGGTATTCCATAGCCACCATAGTCGGCCATCTGAGAGATGTAGTGAGTAAGCTGCGGATATCCGCTCTGATAAGAAGTGCATAAACCATCGATATCCCAAGCTCCATAGGTTGCATCAACAGGAGCATAATAATCACCGTCTGGGTCAAGTGCCCATGTTCCTTCAAAGCCTTCTGAAAGGATTACATCTTTATCCTTTGCAGGAGGAGTCGCTTTTGCTGCTCCAGGATAGTTTGTTACGCCAATTCCATTGTCATAGAATTCATTGTAATTAATAGCTGCGGATGCTTCAATCATAGCTATACCTTCAGAGTTGTTGTGTATTGTATTGTTTCTAATTGTACAATCTTGGGAATCATCTAGCAATACACCACGTAAACAATCCTTTATCTCAAATCCAAAGATAACTACGCCTCCGTCGGCTGTAACGTGGAAACCATCTCCTGCATCACCATTTAAAACAGGCATTCCTGTTCCATAAGGCATTATTGTCACAGGTATTGGTACCACAACATTTTCTTCAAAGACGATTGGTAATGCCTGCAAAACATCAAATGGTGATGCTGCATCTACTGCATCTTGAATGGTAGTGTACCATAGAGCTTGGTTGACATTGAATACATTTGGTATGTGAGCAGTTACTACCTTAGATGCTGAATCATTGTCTGAGAACATATCAGAAGGATGATTTGTAGTCACATTAATGCTGTATGCTCCTATTTCAGCAGGTACCCAATCAGGTGAGAATGAAGCTGTTACACATTCACCAATAAGAAGATCAACCGTTGTATCGGCTGAATAGACCAATGTGTAATCAACTTTTTCATCAGTAGATATTGGTGCACCTATTGGTGGTAATGCAGTAATATTTACTTGATCTATCTCATAATAATAATCCCAACTGTCGGCAAAGTAATGCCAGCTAACAATTACATCTGAATTTCCACAATATGGTGATAGGTCAAGTACAACTGTTTCACCAGGACCATATGCATCATGATCGCTTGTCCAGTGTAACAGATTAGTCCAGCTGCTTCCACCATCTATACTGATATCACAATCTGCATAATCTCCAGATAGATAATTATATGCAGCGACATACGTAAGTGTTGCAGTTCCATGTGTGGATAAATCCATTGATGGCGTCTCTAGGAAACCTTCACAACCTGAACCATATGCATCTGCATCTGCATCTGCACAAATTCCATCGCCACCTGCATAGTTGTCTCGTCCCCAATATGTATTGGTGTTCCATGCATTGCCACTTACAGCCCAACCTGATGGTGGCCAAGAGCCTTCAAAGTCTTCTTGTAAATAAAAGTCATCATCATCGTCATCGTCATCTCCGCCTCCTATCTTATAAATGTCACAGTGCACCGGTACATCGTCTTCTGGAAAGTCTCCAAAGTTGCAGACTGTTGCTTCGACGGTATATGGGTCACCTACATAGACATGATCAGGTGGACTGGTAACTTCTGTTACTCCAACGTCGTGTACACCTTCAGGTACTTCTATATCTATATCTGAACAGTTGTTGGTATTATCTCCATCTGTTGGAAGTTCTGTACATGCATGAACAGTATAATTGCCAGAATGATCAACATACCAATCTGGGAAGTCAACAGCAATACTATCACCCATGTCGATATTTGGATACATGTATTGATCATAGATGATTGCTTTAGCTGCATAATTGGCTTCCATTATTACATTATCAAGTTGACAATCATAGTACCAACCAGTAGCAACATAGGTCCAGCTAATCATTAAATCTGAAACTTGTAATCCAGTAAAATCAACCGTCCAGTGATATGCACCAACATAGGTACTAGAATCAAAATGCACAATAGTATACCAGTTTGATCCTCCATCAGGACTGTAGGCAAAGTCACAATAATCTGACACAATCATATGATTATTAAAATCAAAGTCTAATAGTATTGTACCTGCATATGGTGTTGTGTCAATTGATGGTGTAACTAAATCAGTGTCCATAGTTGATCCAGAACCACACCAATCAGAGTTCGCATCTGCAGCCTCGCCGGTTCCAAATGGATTTGTTTCACCAGTTGTCGCAGTGCTTTCCCAAACACAGGTTCCACCATTGTTAGTTATCTGCCAAGTTGGTCCTTTTGCTGGTGGCCATGCTTCGAAATCTTCATCAAGAAGCAAAACTGGTGGTAAAACACCGCCTTCTATCCAAACGTGTACTGGTACGCCTGTTTCATCATTTCCATAGTTATCAACTTGCACTTGTACATCAACGGTTGTATCGTTGTAAACTGGCATTGTTGGTTCATTTATTGCTGTTACACCAACATCATGTATTGCCTCAATTGAAAGGTCATAATCATAGCAATATGGAGTTGGCCAAATGTCAAGCATCAAATAATATGGGCTTTCCGATGCCTCTAAGACATAAGTAATTTCTCTAAGGCCTTTGTCTTTTCCAACAGATTTATCGGAACCAGTATCTGAAGCCACCATTGTACCAGGTATATCTGGACAATCAGTAAATAGACCCATACCAGACCATGTAGCACTAGGAGTCATTTGAATCAAAACCATGGTATCTGCTGTAACATCTAAACGATAAATGGCCTCTTCACCACCATCGTAATATCCTAAATCGGTATCAGAGTAAGCATCTAATTTACCGCAAGTTGTGTTGGCATGGAAATAATCAAGATCCCCAGGTACGTCAACAACAAATGGATTCCAACAATTTGCGCCTTCTGGCGGTATAACCCCACCCTCGCAAACTATAAAGAAATCTGCATTTCCAGGTATACCACTAGCAGGGTAAGGATCAGTAATGTTAAAAGTATGACTGGTTGTTGCAAGCATATCGCAAATAAAACCGGACGCATTTGTCAAATTCACATAGGTATATTCACTACCTGCAAATTCAGAAGAATCCCATGTTAAATCAAATGCTTGTGTTAAGTTAGGGTTTCCAGTTCCAACGTTATAAGTTACTGTCAAATTCCATTGTTTATCAGTGTCTGGATAATGTCGACAGTCTTGGGTCAATGCACCCATTGACCAATGATCAGAAAGACTTGCTCCAACTCCATCTGGTGGTGGTGGGGTTGCTCCTATATCATTTGGGTCCACAGGTGGACCATCCCATGATAATGGATCTTCACATAAAATTACCCATGCTCCTTTTGAGCTGCTTTTCTCAACATTCAGCGTTGCTTCCCAAACAATTGATCGAGATTCGTCTGCAGAATCATCACCTATAATCAAATCTGAATACATCCAACCAAGCATGATGGTAACTGTAATCAATCCGAAAATCAAGTCTCTTTTAAATATGTTATGAATGATATTTCCCCCATATGCTTCATTGAATAAATTGGGCAATATAAATACTACTACTATAAGACTACTATAAGCTGATGTAATTATATAAACATTTTGATAATGTTATTGAGAAAGCTCTCCATTTCTATTTCGTTTTATGCCCTTCACAGGTTACATCTATGACATTGATACTACTCGTTTTAGGAAAAGTTAAGAAAAGTTTAATCCAACTTCGTAGATTTGCTATTTAAACCTATAATTTCTGTAAAGTACAGTCGAAATAAGCATACATCCAATACGCATACCCTGGCATGAGTGTATCTGCAAAGTTGTAGCTTTGCCAATCCCTATCCCAACCAAAGACAACATCATTCACGATACCTGCAGTTACTGCATCATCCCAAGAAATATCATTTACCAGAATGTCAGTCTTGCTTACGTTTTCATCATATGGCACGCTGATGATGTTCCAATTTTGCTCCGCATCGGTGATGTAGTCATCTGATGGTACTGTGATGTTTTCTATCCATAGCTCACAGGGTTCATAGGCGTACATCCAGTAGCCATACCCTGGATCCACCATGGTGGGTAATGTGTAGGTCTGTCCCATGCGATCCCACCCAAAGATGAAATCACTAACAATGTTGAAATTTGCTGCATCAGTCCAGCTATACATGTCTCCGTTATCGTTGACAGTAATATCTGCTTTGTTTATTGATTGATTAAACGGAAGAGAGATAAAATTCCAATTGGGATTCAGATTTGAAATAAAAACATTCCCTGGTGCAACACAGGTGAATTCATAAGCATTAAAAGCATCAATACCTGCTTCAACAACTGATCCATCATTGAGATCAGATGCTTCAAATCTGACTCTTACCTGATCATTTGGAAAGAGAAAATCTCCAACCATAAAACCACGTTTTTCCCACCCTGATTGAGTTACAGGACCAATGGATTCAACAAGTACCCAAGAGGCACCATCATCATTTGAAACATATACCTTAAAAATATCGTTATTTGGATCATTGCCATAGTTATTGTTATACCATAATGCAAAGTCAATCTTAGCATCCATGCCACCTGCAAGGTTTAAAGATGGAGAGATTAACCAGGTAAGTCCATCATCAACATCAGAATTACCATCCTCATTATCGGTAAGATAGCAATGACCTGACCCATCATAATCTTCTGGCGGATCTCCTCGATCTCCACCGCCAACAGGTATACCACGTTCCCAAGCACCGTCAGTCAGACCGGGGTCGTTTACTACAGTCCATCCTTTATCTGTTTCAAAATCATCGGTAAATACTGATGTTAATTCCCCAACAAGTGATGAAAACGTATTATTTGGAGCTCCATCAGGAAAACATACCGTTCCCGTTCTATTACCCTCTGCAGTAAAATAATACTCAGGTGAATCCCCGCAGTTAGCTGGGGGAAATGTAGCAACATATAATTCTCCGCTAAGGTGCATTAAAGAGGTAATTTGAAAATCCCCATCATCATACCGGTAATGAGTCATCCCTGAATCAGGAACATAAGTATCTGCAATTTCATTGATTTTTACTGTTATATTTGTCACTTCACCTGGAATAAACGTTTCGGGGAGACCATAAGGAAGATCAACGGTAATAGGATCGCGGTATTTAAGATAAGCAGCGGCATAACCGATGCTTGAGCATCCATAAGGAATTCTCATATAACCACCATCTTCTCCCCAGCCAGTACCCCAGGAATTTCTCATAAACCAAACACCATTATCGCCTTGATTATCATCCCAGCCAACCAATACCACAGCATGATTTATAGAGCCACTAGTACATCCATCGAATATGCCTCCAGTATATGCAGACATAGCGTCATTTGCAGCAACTGCAACCGAGACAGGGCCATAGTCCATTATAGCTTGTTTAATTGAGCTCACAGGTGGAGTGCTACCTCCTCCAGATCCAATAAAACTCCATGACCCGACAGAATATGGGTGAGGGTATGGACAACCACATGGAGAATCAGATGCTTGGTATGGGAAATCCTGTTCCAATACAGCACCACTATCGCCACAGGAATCTGTATAAGATGAGTTTTCAATCATATAATTCCAAGCAGTATAATACCAGCCACCTCCACAATCACCACAACTTGGGCAACAATCACTTACAAGCCATTGCTCAGAGAGATCAACAGTAACATTGTCTTTGATTAATATGCTACATTCCAATGCACCAATAGCTGAGAAAGCCCAGCAACTACCACATCCGCCCTGGCTTTTTACAGGCGTACAGCCGCCTTGATCCCTCCAGTCGAAATAATCTGGTAAATCACGAGTAGGAACACAAGGATCAAATGGAGCACCAACCCACCAATCCTCAGGGAGTTCAAACCCACAAATACAGTCTAATGAATAATTTGTCGCAGAATTTTTTCCTACAGTAAAACTCCAATCTTCAATTTCAGCTAGATTTTGTAACTCGTTAATATCTTCATCTGTAAGTCCATTGTATGGATTATCACAGTCACATGCCGTAATCTTAAAACTAACAATAATTAGCAACAGTCCTAGTATAATTAAAAAACATAATTTCCTTTTGTTACTGATCATTTTTTATCCTCCTTTTATATCCCATCATAATTGATTTGCGGAATTTAAATGTATCGTTTTCATAAAAATAGAGAGATTAGGATGTTCTATATTGTCCGTTTCAACGTACACTGCTGATACGCATACATCCAATACGCATACCCTGGCATGAATGTATCTGCAAAGGTGTAACTCTGACCCGACCTATCCCAACCAAACACATAATCATTGATGATACCAGCCGTTACTGCATCAGACCAAGAAATATCGTTTACTAGGATATCGGTTTTGTTTACCGGTTGATCATACGGTACACCTACAATATTCCAAACATCTTCGAGATCAGTGATGTAATTATCTGGTGTGATTGTTATATTTCCTATCCAAAGCTCACAGTTATCATAGGCATATATCCAATAGCCATATCCGGGTTCAAGTGCGTTTGCAAAACCATATGATTGTGTTGTTCGATTCCAGCCAAAAATATACTCACTAACATAACCTAAATTAACAGATTCTGACCAATTATAAGTACTATCTCCATGATGCACAAACAAAGATGTTTTCATAATAGATTGGTTGCACGGTGGTGAAACAAAATTCCAATTCCCTGAAAGACTCGTTATGTCAAACACTACTGAAAGATTAACAGGAATATTAAGTATAGATTCATCTGGATCATTGCTTGATATTACAATAAACGCATTATATGCCCCAACATCTAAACTGGTAGTGTTAACAGTGAGATCCAAATCAATGGTATCACCAATTCCAACTGTTCCACCCATTGGATCAACCGATAACCATGTCCTCTTATATTCTACAATCCATTCTTTTCCAGGGCCACTAAGGATGTCACACGCTTTCACCTCATTTTTACCATCATTATCCATATCTGCTATTATTGCACCAGCTAGCTGCCCCTCGGTCTGCGTAATAATGCTTTCCTCTTGATAGGTACCAGCACTATATGCTATAACATGCACATCATCTGTTCCAACGATGAGCTCTATATCTCCATCATTATCGGCATCACCAAAATACATTGCCTCTATAATGTCCTCTTCACCAAGGTAATTGTCATGCCATACTTGTGTATAACCACTACCATCCCAGTCGTAGATGTAGGCATCTGTACCTTGGAGACCAAACCCAATTTCATCCACTCCGTCAGCATCAATATCACCAGCAACAATAGCATATGGATGAGCTGGTAGGCCACTTGCTACCACATCAGCATTCCACTGGCTGCCATCCCAGTTAAGTGCATAAATCTTATCGCTGGAACCAGAAGCAATAACTTCAATATGCCCATCGTTATCGGTGTCGCCACTCCATACCATAGGCGTTTCAGTGCTTTCACCAGATCCCCAACTTGTTTCGTAAACAAAGGACCCAGAACTCCATCCTAACGCAGTGACATGAGCGGTTCCTCCATTTCTATTATCATTGGCAATTAACACTTCCACATCTCCATCTTCGTCATAATCGCATGCATATACATCAAACGCGAAAGTATATCCCATACCATTGTAGTAATCTAATTCTGTCAGTGTATTTCCATCCCAGTCATAAGCATGTATGCCATCCTCACCAGAGTACTCCCAGGATGCAACAAGTTCAAGTTCACCATTACCATCAAGATCTACCACGCATGCTCCCGAGATAGCGTTATAATATCCTCCTGAGTGTGTCCAGAAATATTCCTCCTCATAATCTCCTGATGAGTCATTATACGAAAGAATTCTAGCTCCGCCTGAAGCGTATCCCCCTATGATTATTTCATTATCTCCATCTTCATCGATATCCCCAACAGGTTGAGCCAACTGCGAATGCCCCATACTACCATAACTATGATTCCATTGCTCTGTCCAACCGTCGCCTGAATCACCAGCAAATGAGATGTTAAAAGTGAGATTTCCGCTTGCTGAAGCATTATTACCAACTGTTAATGCATCAAATGCTGTCGTTCCCTCTTTAGAAATAAAACGAAACTCTGATGGGTCCACCCAAATATCTGGTTGGGCTTTTCCTGCTACTGCCACATTTCCTAATAATGCGGTAATACATATCATACTACATGCAAGTGCAACAATTATTTTTATGCTGCAAGATCCGGTACTTTTTCCTTTTTTACTCAAACTCATATTTTTGCCTCCGCTTTGCCCTGCCCTTCACTAAAAAACAGGATGAATGTTCACATTATGCATGTATTTATGCATATAAAAATGTTCGGATAAAAAAAATGGGGGGTGGAATGGCTTAGATATTTCGTTTCAACGTACACTGTTGATATGCATACAACCAGTATCCATATCCTGGTTCAAATATATCTGCAAAGTTGTAACTCTGAGTACCCCTGTCCCAGCCAAATACAACGTCATTTACGATATCAGCCGTTACTGCATCAGTCCATAGAATGTCGTTTATCAGGATGTTCGTCTTACTTACGTTTTCATTATATGGCACGCTGATAATATTCCAGTTCTGCTCAACGTCTGTTATATAATCATCGTAGACGAGAGTGGTGTTTTTTATCCAAAGTTCACATGGTTCATATGCGTAGAGCCAGTAGCCGTAGCCTGGTTCAAGAATGTCAGCAAAATTGTAGCTTTGAAAAGTGCGGTTCCAACCAAAAACATAATCGTTAATATAACCATTTGTAACTGCAGTATACCAGGTGTAATTCACATCAGCATATTCCACAATAATATCCGTTTTATTTGATGATTGGTTAAATGGCAGTGAGATAAAATTCCAATTATTAGATAGGGTGGTAATTTGAATGTCTTGAGTGGACTGGGTAGCTCCTGTCCCGCCTGAGAAACAGGTGACTTTTCCATCTCTGCCACCAGCTACCATCTCCATAGAACCATCTCCTGTGACATCTGGAATAGCTGTTATAGCATCCAAAGCTTCCCCATAATATATCGATGCCAACTCAGAGCCATTAACTCCATTAAGAAAATAGCAGTAGTTGTCGTTGAAAAGAGTGCCTACCAATAAATCATTTATCCCGTCACCACTGACATCGTCAATTCTTGATGCAACAGCAGGCTTATCTGCTACAGTATGCGACCAGATGAACTGTCCTGTATATCCATCTATCATTTTGACACTCCCGCTAGCACCTAAATGTGTAGGAACTATATCGGGGTGACTATCACCGTTTACATCATTTATTTTTTCGAATCTTTTTATAATCACATTTGACCCTACTGAATTACTGTATTGCTGGCTCCCAGTTGTAGCATCAAGTCCATAGATGTTGCCATAAAAGTCACCAACTATTACGTCTTTTATCCCATCACTGGTAATGTCATCGATTTGTTCCAATGCCCAAACTGATGATCCAGCAGCAGTAAATGTCCAGGCTAAATTACCAGTTGCTCCGTTGATACCATATGCATATCCTGTGGTTTCATATTCATCAGAAGCACCAGCAACCACATCTGGTTGTCCATCGCCTGTAAAATCCTCTACACCCATTACAGCAAATCCAGGTCCCCCCAATTGATATTCCCAAATTGATGTACCGGTTAAACCATCGAGGCAATATGCACGCTTTGGACCAGTATCTGAAGAGTCGTCGCCTGTGGCTGCTAAAACATCAAGAGTACCATCATCATTATAATCATAGCTACAAGCAACATGATATACCCATCCTCCATCTCCATATTCGTGAGTATCATGTGCCCAGACTGTTCCCCCTGTTTGCCCTGATAGTGTTATAATTGATTTTGAGCCTCCGCAAGACCCAACGACAACATCGTTATATCCATCACTATTTACATCTTCAGTAATTGTTAAACCCTTTTGAGAATAAATGTCGCCACCATATATTTCATGTTCCCAAAGAACTACACCTGTGCCGTTTGCCCCTCCGTCAAAACATCTAACATAATCATCTTCTGAGCAAATAATGACATCATCAATTCCATCTCCATTAATATCTGAAATGGGAGCCATTGCTTTTGGGCTGTTATCCCAGCCTGTATCTATTGTATACTCCCATATTATCTCTCCAATAGGGTAGTCTCCATCCCTCTCGCCATTAGAGCTATCCCGTACTGTATTTTCGGAAGATATTACAGTATTTGCAAATCCACTTAGAATCAAAATTCCTATTATGCCTAATACTAACAAAATCGTTTTCTTCATTTTTACACCAAATAAGATAATAATGTATGCAAATATAATATTTTCGGTAATATTTTAATCTTATCAACTTGTTGATAGAGCATACTCTAAACTTATTGGAAAAAACAATTAGAATGTTACCAAACAAAAAAAGAGTATTTTAGGTCAATGTTGTTGGATGCTGCCATCTATGTCCCAACCCTTTTCAAAGTACATGGCTGATATGCATACAACCAGTATCCGTATCCTGGTTCAAATATATCTGCAAAGTTGTAACTCTGAGTACCCCTGTCCCAACCAAATACAACGTCATTTACAATACCAGCCGTTACTGCATCAGCCCAGTTATATATCGCTCCATTATAGTCAACGATAACATCTTGCTTACCCACAGGTTGGTCATGCGGTACACCCACAATATTCCACCCCTGTTCTAAATCTGTAATATTTTCATCAACTGGTGTTGTGTTTTCCTGAATCCATATTTCACAAGGTTGATAAGCAAACATCCAGCAACCAAAACCAGGGTTAAGATTTCTTTCAAAAACATAGGTTTGCTGAGTTCTGTTCCAACCAAACATGAACGAATTAATCAATGGTGTACCTGTTGGATTAATATCTGTTGTTGCATAGGTCCAATTATAGTAGTAATCACCATGTTTTATAATGAATTCATGAGAATCCTGAGGAAAATTACATGGAGAACTAATGAAGTTCCAACCAGACGAAACATTTGATATAGATATAATCTGCGGACGTGAAGCAGTGGCAAGATACGTACGCCTTTTCCATTTCTGGTTGATATCGTGTCCCGCGTTGTAAGCAAGAATGTATCGGCCGCATTCCTCATCGATGAGCAGGGTCGGCGTTCGCTGGAACCCATCAGGCGGCACGCCTTCAGGGAACTGGCCCGGTGCGATGATCGGATTGTCTGGATGGCCTATCCAGGTGTCGCCCCAGTCGGGTGACCAGTAGTAAGCGATGTGTCCGAAACCCGCGTAGTTCTGGTTTGAAACCATCAGGACCATATGAACGCCATCGGCACGCACATCGCCTGTGCAATGGGCCTGCCAGGCACCGCGAAAGGAAAAACCCTCCGGCCATGGCAGCGTCCACTGATAGGCGGGATTGCTCGGATCCGAAGGGTCGAACGTCGGCACCGAGTTCTTCACCCAGCCGGTCTTGCCATCCTCGCTGTCCGCATAGGAAATCCGCCAGTTCCAGTAAGAACCCGTGGAGCCGTGCAACCCACGGTAGAAAAGCCGCACCTTACCCTGTGTTCCCAGGTGGGGCACCCAGATCGGCGTCGGTTCAGACAGACCGCCCTTGATGACGCCGTTCTGATTCCAGCCCTGCTCCCACCAGTACTCGGCGACCAGCATGTTTTCGTAGATCTGCTCGAATGGAACACCAATTGCAGGCGGCGTATCGCTGGTCGCCACTTGGATGGCACCTTCCCACCCTGGTAGACCCTCCCACTCAGGGTGCATATACTTCGTACCGGGGCGTACGGTGTTGTAGAGCAAATGCTCGCCGGTGATTGGGTGCTGAATGTAGCCGGGTGTGTCTGTGTGTTCCCAAGCGGGGCCGGGGTTCGGTCCTCCTGGTTTGGCAAGAGGCGTGCATTTGATCTTCGTGACCGGATCATATCCAAGTGTCCAGTTGTCGAGCACATTATACTCGTGTGTCCTCTGCGTCATATAGGTTTCGTGATAGCTATGGTACAACAGTTTGATCCTGCCGCCCTGCAGAAAAATGAACTCTTCACCAACAATGCTCCCCCAGTCACCGTAAAGGTGTGTCTGATAATCAGGATTATCAGGATGGGGAGCCGTGATGAAACCGATGGGGGTAAAATCCGGCCATTCGCCCAGCGGACCGTTTGTACCATTGATCTTGCTGGAAACTTTTTCGGCTGGGGCAAACCCTACTTCTTCAAGCCGTCTGTTGTCATCAAATACGACATATTCAGTGTTATGACTATCCAAATTGTTTGCTTCTAGATTCAGACTGCTAATGGCAGGCACAATACTTGTTCCAATAAACAATCCTATTACTACGAAAACCAATGTTTTTCTTATCCATTTATCAGGCATAATTAGTTCCTCTATTATGCATAATCTATAAGAATTAACACAATATTCTAATTTAAATGTTCTGGTAATGATAAAAAAAGAGAGAAAGAGGGTTTATGCCACTCTCTTCAACGTACATGGTTGATATGCATACAACCAATAAGAATATCCTGGCATGAACGTATCTGCAAAGTTGTAACTCTGAGTACCCCTGTTCCAGCCGAACACATAATCACTGATGATACCAGCAGTCACTGCATCAGCCCACATGTAATCGGTACCCATGTACTCAACAATGATGTCCATCTTATTCACTGATTGATTGTATGGAACACTGATAATATTCCAATTCTGTTCCGCATCGGTGATATAATTGTCGTAGACGAGAGTTATGTTTTCTATCCAGATTTCACATGGTTGATTAATAAAAAACCAGTATCCGTACCCTGGTTCAAGCGTATCAGCGAAGGTGTAGGTTTGCCCTGGCCGGTTCCAACCAAAAATAGACTGGCTGATTATTGGTTCCTGGGTTGGAGTATCTGATGATACTGCTTGATCCCAACTATAGAAATAATCATCATATTCAATGATAAAATCAGTTTTATTAATACTATGATTAAAAGGTAGAGAAATGAAACTCCACATTCCTAAATTTAGCTGTTTGCCAAGGGTTATTATTTTCCTTATTTCTTTGTCAACAACTAAAAGTTTTCCAACGGAAGATGTTGCACCATCATTATCTGTAACATTTAATCTAACTGGGTAAAGACGTGGGGAATCATATATATGGGATGGATTTTGTTCTGTTGAAGTATTACCATCACCGAAATTCCAGTTCCAAGATACAATATATCCATCAAGATCAAATGAAATATCTGTAAAATTTATGGTTTCATTTGCATTAGGATACTTTGGAACATGCATAAAATCTGGATACGGTGGAATATTTCTTATCCAGATTGCTTCACAATAAGTATCTGTTTCTCCATCATCATCCTCTACAGTTAAACAAACTGTATAATTACCATTTTCATTATAACTGTGAGTTGGCTTTTGCTCATAGCTTATATTTCCATCACCAAAACCCCAAGACCACGATATAAGCATACCATCGTTGTCTATTGACTCATCCTCGAAAAAGATAATATCACTAGTATATGGTATATCAGGAGTGTAACTGAATGATGCAGTTGGTGGTGTATTTGTTACATTTATCTCCTGGCAATATGTATCATTTGCTCCATTATCATCAGTTACAGTTAGACAAGTAGTATACATGCCATTATCTGAATAGATATGTGTAACGTTTTGTAGAGTGCTTATGTTTCCATCACCAAACTCCCAGTACCATGATGTGATAGTTCCATCTATGTCTGTGGATGTGTCATTGAATTGAATTATTTCTAATTGATTTGGTGAAACGGGTAAATATGTAAAACTAGAATTCGGACTATAGTTAGGACTGATAAGAGGTAAATAATCCCCTGGCCCATGTGGAATGTTTGTGTCACCTAAACCATCTCCATTAGTATCTATGCCATTATAATCATTCCAATAATTTCCCCCTATGTATGGTCCACCAATAATATTGTTCATCGATTTTTTACTAACATTCCAGAAATTGTCGCTTCCGTTATCAACCGCATTATAAGAATTATTAAAATAATTATTATAAATAGTATTATTTTTACTGAGTGTATCAATTCCAATTCCATATGTGTTGTTTAATACTTTGTTACTAGTAATATTGTTATTGATACTACCTTCATCAATCCATATTGCATATAAACCATTATTTTTTATAACATTGTTATTTATATTATTGTATGATGCTTTAAGCAATATTCCGTTATTTCCATTTACTATTGTAAAACCACTAATGACGACCCAATTTGAAGTAATATTAATATGATATGAATCATCTAAGCTTGCCATATAAGGAAGAGCTATTGTTGCAGTTGTGTAATCATCGTCTGTTGCTCCATCGTCATCAGTAACTGTTAAGATTGCTTGATAGGTTCCGCTACTTGAATATGCATGTGTTGCGATTATTCCATATCCCGATTCCCCGTCTCCAAAAATCCACGAATAGTTGACAATTGCCCCATTTGAATCATAACTTCCTGAACCATCAAATGTTAATTCTTCACCTATAAAACCATAATATGGACCATTTGCATCAGCTACAGGTGGTTGATTAGTTGGTGGACCTCCACCACCAGAGCCGCCATTATTATTAGAAGCAATATCAATAATTGTATCGTTTACATCTTCTCCAATTAGATTAATCGATTTATTAATCGTTAAATTCTCATAATAAACACCGCAATAAACATAAACCGTTCCATTCTCAGCAACAGCATCTATCCCATTCTGAATAATATCGAAATGGTCATACTGCCATCCAGGAGTTGAAGAGTTGAAGTCATCATCTACATTAATATAATCGGGTGTATCGTCAACATAAAACGTCTCGTTATCAATTGCTTCGTTTCCAAGGCAGTCAACAGCTCTGATTTCTAAGTAATGTTTGCATTCTTCATCAAAGGAAATTGGATCACCTTGAGTATATGACATCCAGTTGGTCCAACCATCGCTCATATTCCAGATTCTATAATCCATTGTGATGGTTGAATTTATGCAACACCCTTCGTTTGTAGCAGCTGCTGTAATTAATGTACTAAGATTTACACACCAAACATCATTTCCAAAGTCATCTACACCTTCGTAACAATTTGGCTCTCCAACAACTTTATTAATCACTGGTGGTGAATTATCAACATGGAAGGTTTCATTGTAAAATACTCGATGACCAAGACAATCATAAGCAGTAATATTCAAAGTATGATTACATTCACCACAGAAACTAATATTATATGGTAAAAACGGAACAAGAGTCCAGCTACCACCGTTAATCTGATATTCCACGGTTAAATCATCACAGCAGCCGTTATCATAAGCATCAATTGTAATATTTGTATCAGTGGTAACACAATACTCACCTTCAGAAATATAACAATTTGGATCGCCAACAGTCTTTATGATAACTGGGAAAGTATCATCAACGTAGAATGTTTCGTTGTCCACATTCTTGTTGCCTAGACAATCCCAAGCCTCGATTAATAGATAGTGCTTACATTGTTCTTGGAATTGATAAATCTCACCATCTAGTCCTACATCATAAGTCCATTCGCTCCAGCCTGACTCAGTATTCCAGACTTTATACCTCATTTCAACCAAACCGACACCGCCAAGACATCCACGGTCGATCGCATGGAAGGAGATTTCAGTGTTCGTTGTTACACAATATTCTTTTTCAGCAATAATTTCGCACTGTGGAATTCCAACAGTTTTGTTGATTTCTGGTGGAGTGTTTTCAACTAAATGTTTATATTTATATTCCACCTTATTGCCAACGTAATCCATAGCCCAGAATAAAATTTCATGTACACATTCCTCAGTCATGTGAGTAATGTTTTGTATTTCTCCATAGAGGCCATCCCATTCATCTTCACTCGATTCATCATCAATTTCTTCAGTTCTTAATATTATCCAAGATGGTGGAGTAGTAGTGTCATCACGCTTTCGGATTTCATATCCAATCTTTGCAACACCAGCACCGCCGTTACATCCCGCATCGGTTGCGTTGAAAACAAATGGTGTACTAAAGTTTACCCATGAGACATAAGTTCCATATCCTTCGCACTCTGGATCTCCAATATATTTGGTTATTGTTGGTGGTGTGCAATCGACTGCAAAGTCATAATCATACATTACAGTGTGTCCAAACAAGTCAACAACTGTCCATCTTACTTCATGGAAACATTCCTCATCAAATGTAATTGCTACAGATATTTCGCCGGAATCAGGATCAAGATCACCAGGATCGCCATCAAATACTTCTTTACCAGAACCAGGTAATAATTCATAAGTATCCGGTGCGGTATCATTATACCAAACTGTATAAGTAATCTTCCAAACTCCAATACCACAGCTTGGATCAGTAACATTAATCCACATTGGTGTAGAACAGTTAATCATAACATACTGTTCTCCTCCATATTCAGTTGTAGTTTGTGGGTTTCCAAATTCTGGCGGATAAGGAGCGGTTGTCGGAATCATTTCATCCACATAGTGAATTTGGTTTTGAATGGCTTCTTGGTTACCTGCATTATCAACTGAATAGAACTCGATATAATGCTTACAGTTACCACATAATGTAAAGTTGCCATCATACACATTCCAAGAACCCCAAGCTCCGAGATACCAAACTCTGTAATATGTTGCATTAACACCAGAGTCATCATCAGTTGCAGTCATATTGAATTCAGTAAAGTCTCTCACCCATTCATCGTTTGGTCCATACTTAGGATCACCAACAGTTTTGGTTGTCACAGGCGGAGTATTTTCTCCATATATGTTAATGGTCTTCCAGGCAGCATTGTTATCATCATTGAACTCATCAATATTATCTGCAGGATCAGCTACAACATGAATACAATGAGCTCCACTCAAACATGAGGTATTCCATATCGTTGCAACAGTCTCATTTTCAGTGACTGAAATATCAATCTGATCTAATCCTATTAGAATGCCACTAAAATCTGGATCGCCATCATACACCTCAACAGTAACATTAGAAGCATTCTTATTGCCAACATTATGCACTGTTGCATTAACCCAAACAACGTCTCCTTCCACAGGATAATCATCAGAAAAATAAATATCTCCTGAGGAAACGGTAAGGTCAGCTGCCTTACCTATCAGAATCGCCCGTGAAGCATTATTATCAGCTTCATCAGAATCTGGGGGATCACCACTTCCAGGATATGCCGTTACCCGTACAACATGTGAGCCAATATTTGAGAATGTATTGTTATAATTGCAGAGAGCAAAATCACCACTTGATATTATTTCAACGATATCTGTCTTATGGATTACTTCATCAATGTAGAATGTTACTGTAACGTTCAGCCCGGGCCCCGCACCCACATTAGATACATTCGCCCAAATTGCCACCATTTCAGCGACATCAGGATTTGAATCAGAAAAACTGATATCTTCAGAGAAAAACCGCAGATTTGGATACAGGGTATCACCTCCATCAGATCCAACATATATATTCTTTTGACAACAATTATTGTTTTCATCGCTTTCAGTGACATTTTCATATACATCAGCACACACCCAAATAGTATGCCATCCTTTGGATGTCGCATTCCAGGAGATGTTCACAGGCTTGTTTTCACTATCATTGATTAAATCAACATATACGTTTCCAAAGGGAGTGCCATCCATTGAAAACTGAACCGTGAAGTTTGTTGCAGGAAGTTCTCCAATGTTTTTCACTGTAGCATAAATATCGATTAAAGTTCCAACAGTAGGTGTTGTATCAGAGAAACTAATCGATGAAATGATAAGATCAGGGGCAGGGCCATGAACATAGAGAGTTTCATTGTAAATATTATTTGTTTCATCATATTCCCATGTTTGATTAAAAAGATCAACAATGACAGTTAGTGTATGCATTCCTATGCTGGAAAAACTATACTGGATTGGAATCCATATATATTCACCTTTTGCAGCAAGTGAAATATTAGTTGTAGTTATATGGTTGCCGTTATCATAGAATGCAACAGGGACATCAGAGACAGGAGTACCACCGAGGTTGTAAACAAGAGCAGATAATGTAATTAATTGATTAAACACTGGAGTACTATCCGAGAATTGTATATCAACAGGAGTGATATCTGGTAGCTCGGGGTAAACATAAAGGGAATATGATGGGTAGAGATCATTGTTGTTGTCAGTACACTCAGAGATATTGTTATCAGGATCAATATGCACCTGAATGGAATGCCATCCTACCAATGTCGGAGTCCAGTTAATAGTTGATTTTTTTGTTTCACTGCTTAGAAGATTAGCAATCGTTGTATTACCGATAATCTGGTTGTTCACATAGAATCTTATTGGGATGCTAGAGGTCGCATTAACGGTTCCTATGTTTTTTGCCTCTGCAGTTATATTTATTTTTTGATTTTCCAAGGGTTGCGTGTTATTTAATGCTACTGATGTGATAACAAGATCAATACATGATTGTGGAGGGTTTACTTCTAAATTTTTTTGACAACTTGTTGAAAAAGTATGATCAGTAACAGTAATAATCACCGTGTAATTTCCTGGTGCATAAGGTGTTGTTATTTTTCTAGTATAATATCCATTTCTATTGGTATGTCCCATCCATTGTCCTGTTTGATTTTGTATGATTATTGTGACATCAGCACCTGCAACAGGGCTTCCACTGCCATACGTTGTATTGTAGGTTGCTGATAAAGTAACAGTGGTTCGTGTTCCTGGATAAGTACTGTTTGGTACAAGGGTACAAATTAAATCTATACTTCCGAATCCTTGACCGATGATTATAGATCGGGATGCTTTTGCAGTGTTAGTATTAGTTGCTGTGGCATTTATTCGTATGAGATGAATACCTTCTGTTTGAGGAGTCCATGAGATAGTGGCGGTTTTATAAGATGTTGGTGAGATATATGTAATGTTTTGCTGTCCAATCCATATATCACTATCGTAGAAATCAACAGTGATATTATTTGCTTTTTCAGGCCCAATGTTATGAACCTTTGTTGATATATAGAGGGGTTCTCCTGGGTCGGGGTTGTTGATGGAAAAGGAGATGTCTGATGAGGAGATCTCTAGGGTTGCTCTGCTGGTGATGTTGAACGTATAGGTTTGGGAGGTATTGGAATTACCAGTTGTATCATTTGCCCAGATATAGTAGTGATATGTTCCTATTATTGAATATGTTTGGTTTAAATAATAAGTATAACTTCCAATAATAGTATTCATTGTTAGATTTTGAGTAGTGTTATCTGGATAAGAAATATTTATTCTTGCTTCATCAACACCGTTATCATCTGTAACCTGGCAGGTGATGTTGACAAAGTTGTTTTTATATTGTGGATCTGGATAATCAGTTACATTTGCTATTTCTGGTGATAAATTGGGTTTAGTTGTAAAATACCAGGGAGATGATTGTATCGTATCAACTCCATCTGAAATTGCCACATTCCATTCATATGTTGTATTATATGCTAATCCAATCCATGGACTTAATGCAGACGTGTTGTCTGATACATTGTTTTGTACACCTATTAGATTTGCATAATACCGATATACATAGTTGTTACTATCTCCAACCATATACCAAAAGCCGTCAGCATATGAAATACCTCTTGGTTGACCATCTTCATTACCTATATTATAACTAGTTCCTGTATAAGTCCATGAAGAGTCATATTTGAAGACTTTATTATTAATATTTCCAATAATATACCAATATCCATTTTTATGGAAAATTCCTTCAGCAACATCATCCTGATTAATATTATAACTATATCCTGTATAATTCCACGATGAATCGTATTTATAAACTTTATCATTACCTGCACCAACTAGGTACCAATAATCCTCCAAGTTATGTAATCCAAACATGAAATTATCTTCATTTACGCTAAATGATTCTCCAGTATAATTCCATGATTCGTTATATTTGTAGACTTTATCTCTTGCTGAGTCTACTGTATAATAAAAACCATCATGATAACAGATTCCTTCAGTAGCAATATTATCACTTGTGAGATCATATCTATTTCCTGTATATTCCCATAATGCATTGTATTTGTATATAACATGTTTACATCCAGGTACACCAGAACAGGTAATACCTGACATGTACCAAGAACCATTGTGGTAATATATACTAGTTGGCTGAGTACTCTCTGATCCTATTGAGTATGAATCCCCAGTGTAATTCCAATCAAGGTTACAAAGAAAACTAACATTCATTAAATCTCCATCAGGATCTATGACTGTAATATTTAGTATTGGATTTAATTCAATATTTATCGATTCGTTTGGTGGATAATTTAACACAGGCTGATTTGGAGGATGATTTATCAATTGTTCCCATCCATTTTGTTTTATAAAAGGATAATTGTCTTGATTACTCCCACCAGATATATTGTATGGTATGTCTCCAATACCATCGCTTCCAAGTATATCTTGGTTGACCCCATGATATATGTCAACACCAGAATAGTCATCAAAATAATTGCCACCTGATGGATAGTCGTCATCCCATATGTTACTACTTTCATCATATGCATTCTGGGTATTGTTGATAAAATTATTGTGATAAATAGAATTATTTCTGGGAGAGCCAGCCATACAATATATGCCATATTTACGGTTGGATTCAAGAGTATTACAGCAAATTGTGTTATTGTATTGTGCCCCACATCCAGTAAAAATTAATATTCCTCCCCTCCATCCGGAGTTTACACCATTATAACCAATGTAATTGTGCTCAATGATATTATAATTACTCATATTTTCGAGTTTTATTCCCGCATATGAATTGTTGATAATTGTGTTATCAACAATAACATTTCCTTCATCATAGCCAAATAAACTAACACCAATCAAACTGTTGTTACTAATGGTGTTGTCTGTGATGATGTTGTTGCTGGAGTTATAAAGCCATATGCCCCAATTATTGATCGAGATGATGTTGCCCGAGATGGTGTTGTTACTGGAAATTAAATCAATTCCTGCGTCCTGCCAGTTATTTCCACTGTTCCTTATCGAGAACTCGCTGATGTTCACCAAGTCAGCAGAAATATAAACAACATCCCCACTTCCACCACTATTTATTGTAGTACTATTCTTATCTTCACCAGTCAGGTTTATGGTCTTATTAACGACAACATTCTCATAGTAGGTTCCGTTGTAAACATATACTGTTCCACCTTCAGCAACAGCATCTATCCCATCTTGTATGCTATCAAAATGATTTATCTGCCATCCTGGAATTGATGAGTTAAAATCATCATCGACCCAAACGAATGCAAGCGGATTTGTTATTGGATGCATTAATGGACACAAATCCTGATTACTCCCACCAGAAATATTGTATGGTGTATCACCTATTCCATCACCATCAGCATCAGTGCCAGTGTAATCATCCCAGTAGTTTCCCTCCTGCAACGTGGTGTTGTACCAAGTGTTGTTGCATTCATCGTAAGAATTCTGAGTGTTATTTATGAAGTTGTTATGATAGATAGTATTTCCTTGTAATGATGGCTTGCTTCCATCAAAAAATATTCCTATTTCATTATCAAAGATTAAATTATTATAAATAGTATTCCCACCTGAATTTGTGAAAGAAATTCCCCCTAAGAAACCATGATTTGAAATATTGCAATAACAAACATCATTATCATCTGAATTATAAAACCATATCCCATACACACTACCTGACATATTACAATAAGAAATTAAATTATTACATGAGTTCCAAAGTGCAATACTACTATTGTAATTTGGTTTAAAAGTACATTTAGTTATACATATATTACTTGTTGAAATCAACCAGATGGAACCACCGTTTTGATAAATATTGCAATTTTGGATTGTGTTAAAATAATCAAGTTTACATATAATTCCCTTAAATCCATTATTAAAAATATCACAATCTGAAATTACATTATTTGAAGACACTAATTCAATGCCGGCATAAGGATAATGTCCTCCATTTTGAATTGAGAAATTACTTATCCTCACTTCATCATCAGAAACATAAATAACATCACCAACTCCACCGCCATCAATAATCGTGTTATTTCTATCTTCACCTGTAAGATTTATGGTTTTATCCACAACCACATTTTCGTAGTATGTTCCATTATACACAAAAACAGTATCCCCATATGATGCATTACCAACACCTTCCTGAATCGTTCTCACATGTGTTGCATCATACCAATCAGGCTCGGCATCGTTATCAACATAAACAGTGGGGAATTTAAATATATTTATGGTCGCCGTACCTAACGCCTGTGAGATAATAATTTCATTCTCCTGAGGTAAATTCATAGACACAATCAATTTCAAATAATCACCGTTATTGATTTTAGTTTGTTCTTCAATTTCACTAATGTTGCCAGAGATTGGATCGTAAAAATAAATTCCGTAAACCATATAACCTTCACTTAGTAGAATATCAAGATAACTGACAATGTCACCGGTCCAATTCCAATCTACATTATTAAAGATTCCAGAAATATTTGAATTATAATAGAATAAGGCACTAGCATTGAAATAAACACTCGGGAATAGATTCTGCAATATTATATTTACAGTATTGTTGATTGGAACAGGATCAGTATCATTAGTATTCGCTTGTTCTGCATATGAACAACCTACTAAGATACAATTAGGACATGGCATATCTGAACTATCTGTAATAATCATTTCATTATTATCTAAGTTTTTCCATACCCATGTTCCTGAACATCCTAATAGTGCAAATTCCTGTGAATAAGTAACATTTATGGTGCCATTCTCAGTATCTATAAATCCAAACTCGTCTGGAAATGGCGGATTATTCCATTGTATCGCAGCTGATGTATAATTATAAAATCCGGGAGGGACATAGTAACCTATGTCATTTTTCCCACCCCAAATTACAAATGAGTTTTCTCCCTGATGCATTTGACCTAAATCCCATGTTCTATTTATTTCTCCCATTGTAAGATTTACCAAACCAGGGATAGTTCCATTATAAATTATCTCTATTGTACTATTTTCAATAAAAGGATTAAATGGGTCCGGTTCATCAGATACAATAATATCGACTTGGGCAGTATCTGGTAGGGAATCATTGCTTCCTAGGAATTTATTTTTGTTTTCTTCTTTCGATTTAAAATCAAAATTTGAATAGTTGGCTTTGATAGTCGATGGTATAGATATTTTCTCAGGCTTTTCGTTGAAAATTGTAATAATCCCCACCCCAATAAACAATCCTATTACTAAAACACACATCACTTTTGTTTTACTCAAATTCATATTTCCGCCTCCGCTTTACCCTGCCCTCCCCTCAAAAACAGGTTCTACAAAAAGTGTATGAAAAAATAGAATTTAAATGTTCTGGTAATGATAAAAAAAGAGAGAAAGAGGGTTTATACCACTCTCTTCAACGTACATGGTTGATATGCATACAACCAATAAGCATAGCCTGGTTCAAATATATCTGCAAACATGTATGATTGAGTAGCACGATTCCAGCCAAAAATATACTCATTTACGATGCTGCTGGAAACTGCTTCACTCCAATTATAATCAGTGCCATTATAGTTTATGATAATGTTTGTCTTGCTCACATTTTGACTATCTGGAACACCCATGATATTCCAATTTTGTTTTAGATCTGTGATATGTACATCAGGAATTATAATAACACCTTCTGCCCGTAGCTCACAGGCCTCATAAGCATACAACCAGTATCCATATCCTGGTTCAAATATATCTGCAAACATGTATGATTGAGTAGCACGATTCCAGCCAAAAATATACTCATTTACGATGCTGCTGGAAACTGCTTCACTCCAATTATAATCAGTGCCATTATAGTTTATAATAAGATTGACTTTGCTTACCGATTGGTTGAATGGTAAAGACATCAAATTCCAATGATGATTTAGACCAGTTACTCGAATTTCTATCATAATTTCAAAATGATAAACTGCAGATACAACAGCATTGCCACTTGCATCAGTTGCCCAAATAGAATAGTTGTAGACTCCAACAATTGAATAGTTGTTATAGTAACAGTATTCATCACTAGCTATCTCATTCATTGAAACATTTATCGGAGTGAAGCCTACTGGACCGCTGATGGCTACTTTTACAGCATCAACGTTGATATTATCAGTAACAGTAGCCGTGATATTTACGTAATCATCAACAATCTGAGAAAATGGATTTGCGTCAACATTGAAAATCACAGGATTTTCATCGTCGAATACATCGATGTTATAAGTACTGGTATTTGAGTTGCTGGCTGCATCATATACTGTGATTGCATAGGTATGATCGCTGTCGTCATCATTTGGAGCGGAATACTCATATTCCCATTGAGATGAAGAGGCATTCCAAATCATACTCTGAGCAGCACCACCGTCAATAGATATCTCAGTAGTATCAACATCAATGTTATCAGTAGCTGTCACCCAAAGAGTTACAGTTTCACCAGTACCAACACTCACATCACCACTAATACCAGTGATAACAGGATCGTCAT
>CAYLOF010000002.1:0-26452 GCA_964385215.1 uncultured Thermoplasmatales archaeon | reverse complement strand
ACCGGTCAACGCTCACTTCGTTCGCTATAGACCAGGTGGAATTCTTTCTTTAAATACTAGAACTCGAAATCTTTAATCCCCGCTAAACTAAATGGACACTATGAAAAATTTGTTTTGATGTTCTCTGTGCTTATGAGAGAATCTTCCTGTTTTTCCCTTTTAAAAGAAAAAAGAATGTTTTTACTGTTTTAACGTACAGGAATAATAGGCAAATATCCAATAGGCACATCCTGGTTCAAAAGTATCTACAAATTCATATCCCTGAGAAACTCGGTTCCAACCAAATACGTAATCACTGATATAGCCATTTATTACTGCATCGCTCCAATTATAATTGGTGCCATCATAGTTTACAATGATATCTGCCTTGTTTGCAGACTGATCATTTGGCAGACCTAAAATATTCCAATTAGATTCAATATCTGTGATATAACCGTCAAATGTCGTACTTACCTCAGGTGCCAAAAGTTCACAAACCTCATAGGAATAAATCCAATAACCATAACCAGGCTCGAATGTATCTACAAATTCATACCCTTGAGAAACTCGGTTCCAGCCAAATACGTAATCGCTGATATAACCATTGGAAGCTGCATCAACCCAGCTATAATTAGTGCCACCATAGTTTACAATAAGATCTGCTTTATCAACAGATTGATTAAACGGCAGTGATACGAAATTCCAATTCTCTAGAAGATCTGTTATATGATTTCCAGTCGTATCATTATATAGTACCTGAATTGCATCTAAATCAAAACCAGGATTTACTTCATATGCATCTCCATCACCATCATCAATGATTTTTATGAACTGTGCAGTCTCTGCACCCCCATTTGCAAGATCAAAAGAACTAGTTCCAGTTCCATATCCTAGTGATATCCAAGGACCATCCCAGTATTCCGAGACCTCTACATAATATCCCTCAGGATTTGAATCGCCATCATAGACAATGATATCATCACCAGAATTGTTGGATATTATGCCCTCTTGACCCATATCCAAAACAATTTCGCCTCCTTTTCCAATAGATGCGAAGATATTATCTGGTGGACCCAGTGCTGAAATTCCCTCAGTTGGATTATTCTGATAATTATTTGGATAGCCAAATGGATCAGAACATATGTACCATGTTACTTGATATGCAAACCATTCATTGTTTCTATCAAGAGATACATTTAAAACGCTAGGTTCATCAGAATTAAAAACTTCTATGCTGATAACTTTTTCTTCATAATTATTGGCTCGAAAATGTACAGTATAATTTCCAGGCAAAAGGGGTTTATGATAGTCTCCAATCTGGGGATCTGTAAAACATGGCCAATAGGCTTCTTCAACCCAAACAGTACCAGCAATAGGTGAGCCTGTATTGTTGTCAGTCACAATCCCAGTAAGTCCCATATTTGAAGCGTTAATGATTTCTATCATTTCATCTCTGTTTAGATCCCATGCCCATGGGATATTATTGTCTTGTACTTCAATAGTCCAATCAATATCTCCTCGGCAACCATAGCTGAAATCATTGGTATCACCTGTTATTCTATACCAATCAAAACCTTCAACGACCCAATACCCATTGTTTGACCCATACATGTTTGATAAATCTACCACTACATCATGATCTGCAATGGGTGTGCCTTTATGATTCCAAAGATAGTTTACTACATCACCAGATGTATGAAATGACAATGATAAAACATAATTATTTTCTAAGGCATTATGTCGGATCACTTGTGTTTCTGGCTGTGAAAAAGGTGCATAACTGCCACTCACACTCTCCCAAATGTATCCATAATCACGATTAAGATCAACATTGTTTGCATTCCTCCGTGTTGGAGGGGTTGCCATTCGGCCATCCGGATTTACCAATGGTATGATCCATGTCTCCCGATTATCAATTAAATCTGTAATAAGTGGATCAACGGTATAGTTTTCCACCATATGCCAAGCAAGGAGAAGTGGTAGCTCTATAGACATCAATTCATCTGCATGATGAGCACCACAGATTCGTACCTCTGGCTCGCTTTCTTCAATTGTGGGATTATCTGTGATCTTTAGACCCCATATTGATCTTCCTTGAACACTTTGCCCCAAATCATAAAGAGCTGTAATGTTAGGATAATCGTTTGCAATTTGCTGCAACTCACTAGTCACCATTGGATAATCGTGAAAATCACGTGATGAGAGTATATCTCCTTTCACGCCATGCTCTTCACCTATTAAAACTCCTGAAAACAAGGTTGAAATTAATACAAATGTAAAAACTGTTGTTATCAATTTTTTTTTAATGTTCATTGCTCTTAATTCTCCTTTATTGTATGTATATCATATATTCACATTTGCATATATAAATGTTTATAATGAATTCTATAGTATTTTGTAGTTTTTCGGAAAACATGCACATTAGTTTTCCTCTGAAATGAGAGATTGATCGACTAAATTTAGTATAGTATTTTATAAGCAGTATAAAGTGCAGTCATAGTATGTATACATCCAATAGGCATATCCAGGTTCAAACATATCCGAAAAAGTATAACCTTGTCCAACATCATTCCAGCCAAAGATATTATCATTAATTATACCACTACTAACAGCATCAGACCAAGAATAATCTATACCATCATAATTCACCAAGATATCTGATTTGTTTTCTGGTATGTTGTTTGGAAGACCTACAATATTCCAATTTTCCTTCAAAGATGTGATATATCCATCAAAATTCACATTGAAAACAGGAGCGTTCAACTGACAAGCCTCATATGAATAAACCCAATATCCATAACCAGGTTCCAATGTATCAGCAAAGGTATATGTTTGACCAGATCGATCCCAGCCAAATATATAATCGTTAACATAACCTGCAGCTGCTGCATCAGACCATGTATAATCAAAAGCGTTGTAGTTCACTATAAGATTATTTTTGAGTAAAGATTGATTGAATGGCAAGGATACAAAATTCCAACCATCTACAAGCGTTGTAACATATCCTTGAGGAGCAGATAAAATCTCTACAACTCCTACAACCCCATCATTAGCTATGTCTTCATCACCAGAAAGCAATGTCTCAATATTTATCGCAAACACGCCAAATTCATCAGCATCCCATGCAGGTGTAAACTCTACATATTTGGTATCATACGCATTGATACTAACAGTCGTTGTACTAACATATACAGGAGTTTCATCCAAAATCAATGAAGAACCTTGAACATTGATAGAAACATCATCAATGTACCAACCGCCATAATTTGTAGAAGTGTCAGATCCAAAATGCCATCTGAGCATTACTTGTTCTCCAGAATAAAAAGATAAATCAAATGTTACATACTGCCATCCGCCACTTGAACCACTGAAACATGGTTCACCAGGTATACCTGAATTACCAGAATAACATTGTTCAATTGGATATGGATCAAGATAGGACCCAAGAATTGACCAAGTGCTACCACCATTTGTTGAAATCTTCACATTACCGCCATCCCAATGACTATATCCATCTTCAATGTTATACCAATGCCAAAATGATAATTGAGCCGGCACGCCAGTTGGAATATCTATAAGTATCGAATCAACCCATTCATTTGCATAATCTGAATGATCACCATTAAGATTTGTCGCCCAACAATTACTACCAGAATGAGCAGAACCGGGACCGCTTGTCGGAATACCCCACTCCCAATCACCAGTACCACCAGCAACATAGCCTCCATCATCTATTTCAAAGTCTTCGGTCAGATTAACTCCTTCATATATGGAACAATTTACTTGGAAAGTATTGTCCATACTGCCAAAGTTTTCAACAGTAACATTGACTTTATAAGAACCGGGTACCTGTTGGCCAACTGGTGAATTCACAGATATTACTCCAACATCATCAGCAAACACCACCGATAGATTCACTACAACAGTAAGAATCGGCTCATCAAGATCATTACTATCAATATCAATATATCCTTTATAATCCCCTTCTGTTAACCCTGTTGCATCGATTTGTACATTTAAATCCATTGTTTCCCCTACTGGTATTGAGCCGTTTTCTGGCGTAACTATTAACCAAGAGTCTTTTGCACCAGAGTAAGAAATTGCAACACTGAAATTAAGCGGAGCTTCTGCACCTGGTTCGTTACCGATAGTTAGCGTGCTGTTGCTAGTTTCTCCAGCGTTGACATTAAATTCAAGGTCTGTTTCATTTAACCAAATATCTGGTGCAGGTATGACATGCACAGTTTTATTCACAGCATTGTTGTCAGTAATGTTCTCGCCAGGGACAGGATGAGCTTCAATACTTACAAGATATGTTCCATAATCGGGGTTCCAATCAAAAGAAACAATCGTGGATTGCATTGGATCAAGTATTGCAACTGTTGCATTATTAATAAATGAACCATTTACTTTGAAATCAACAACGATACTCGTTTCTGTATTATTTCCAACATTTCTAACAGTTGCTGAAACTGTTTGTGTTTCGCCATGTGCAACAACATCATCAACATCAATGTTTTCTACAGCGATATCATGTTCTGGGACAAATGGATCTTCGCTCCAAATTTTTACTGATGCATCACCCATAACATTGTAACTTTCAATGAATTTTTCGATTTGTAAACTTGGATTTTGAATATATGCATCATACATTCCTTTATCAGTCATTTGACCTATTCTATCTAAACTCAAATTCCACCATGCATCAAAAACTCTTCTTTCTATAACATCATCCTCATCCCAATAAGTACTAACAGAGGAACCCCACATAGCTATTCCGCCTTTATTTGGTGCACGAACCCAAGCTTCACTGAAAGTCTCACTACTTCCTTCATATGTGGAAGTTGAACAGGCATGACTACAGACAAATGGATACATGCCTTGATTGGTAAGACTATAGACATCAGTGTTGTCAAATGGAACACATCCCCATCCAGTTGGGCCCCCATGTCCTGAATAAATGCAGAGACTTCTCCCATCATTTACCGCATCAAAGATGTCCTGAGTGTTTCCACCACTTGCTTGATAAATCTTATCACAGGTGTAATTATTTGGTAGTAAATGGGTATTAATAACATAATTATGTGTTTCTTCACCTAACTGACCATGGTCAGATGATGCAATAAACGCTGCTTTTTTAATCCAACTAATATTGGGAAAATCACCTTGTTCATAATAAATTGTCTTATTTACCATTGTGTTAACTTGCGTTTCAGTATCAGCTGGAAAACGACCGATGAAAATATCAGGGAATATATCTCCATCCATAGTAACGAAATATGTATCTGTTTCACCACCTGATGCTGAACCAGTGAACGCAGGGATTTGAGGCGTGTCACCAACAAGCAAAATATAACTTGGGGGGATCGTCCAGTTATTATATGCATCTTCAATATAATCCTTAATATTATCTGCAGATACACCTCCAGGGATACTTGATGTTAATGTAACGGTTGTATCATATCCCATTGTTGTTTTCCAGTTTGCAAGAGGAGTAATCTCATCATTAAAAGCATCATGAACAATAATAAGAAAACCTTCGGGATCTTTTGAAGATTGAGCCATGTTTTCATAAAAGCCATAATTTAAAAAAATATGTTCATACATTTCTTCAAATGCAGGAGATGAATATCGCTCAATACTATTAATTGTTTTCTCAACATTACTTCCCGGGAGATCTATAATTACGTCGCATGAAATCATTAACTGTAAATCGCCTTTAGCTGGGTTGTAAAGAACTGTTGCAATTTCAATTAAAGCTAATCGCCTTCCTCGAATTTCTTTTATTTCAAGAATCTTAACTTTTTCTTCTGGAATGTATTTATCTGTATTGTAATACTCATCATCAATTATAATATCATTTTCATTTGATTCTGGTTTCATCACAGGTGGTTGCACAGGGATGATCCTTGAAGGCAAATCCAACTCATCAAGAGATGTTGATTCCCAAATATCAGATGTTATTGTAATTGTTGGATTTGCTCCTTGCGGGATTTCAATCATCCTTCTAATTTTTGGAAGTTTTGCCTGTCCTTCAACGTTACTAAAACCTTCATCTTCAAGATATAACAATGCAAATTTTTCATCTCCTAAACAAGCAATTGAAAACTCAAATTCAGGTAAATGTGCAAATAATTCAATTGTTTCTACATCAAGATTATTAACTAAAACCTCAAGATTTTCGCTTCTTTCTACATCATTTCCACTTATCATAGGTATGCAACAAATGCCGATAAGTAGAGTTACTATGAGAATTGCGTTACTTTTCTTATATGTATTTTTTTCCATTTTAATTATGTCCCCTTTACTTTATATATACTTACCCCTATTTAAAATAATTCATAAATTATTTTTGATATGGGTCAGCCATCTGAAACTTATCTCTTATTACATTTATTTCCATTATATATGAGATAAATCTTTTTGCCTCAAATCCTGTTTTTGAAAAAACTGACCATCCAAATACCATATCTTCAATTTTGATATTCAAATTCTCAGAAGTTAAAGGGTTTTTATTTATACAGGATTCTTCCACAATATACCTGAAAAAACTCTCCAAACAGTAAGTTCACTACTACCTTGCTCGCCGGAATTATCATATGCTACCACTTTTATAATATGCCTAATGCCAAGGACATTGTGCTCATTCCAGGCCCAAACATATGGCTCAGAGGTAAAATCTGCCATAAGTTCGCCATCAATGTAAAAATCAACTTTATCAACACCCCCTCCATCAATTGCTGTAACTTCAATATCTATATCTCCTATGATAATGCTTGCAAAGAAGGGAAGTATTTTATTGTTATTTATATATAATGCCCTCGTTGGTTTGGTAATTTCTACAATTGGAGCCTCATTTTCTATCATTACAACTACCAATGAATCTGACCAATTGCTTTCTGCTCCTGGAAGATTCTTGGCAATAACACGTACATTATAGCTTCCACTTGACTCCCATGTATGAGTCATCATGCATTGTTCATCAGATAGATAATACTTACTCCATTCTACTGGGCTTCCATCACCCCAGTTCCAACCATATTTTATAATATTTTCTTCTGGATCAGTAGTAGTTGCAACAAAAGCATATTCGCTTCTTTCTATCCCACTAGTTGGACCTGACGGGGCATTCGGTTTTTCTGGAGATTGGTGATTTTCTATGACCACATTACAATACTCCATACCAATCTTATCCTCATTATCAATAACCATAAGTCGCACATTGTAATAATCCTCTGAAGGGAACTCATGGGTTGGATTTACATCATTAGACGTTGTCCCGTCATCGAAATCCCATTCATAGAATACTATCGTTCCATCTGGATCCCATGAATCCGTGCCATCGAAATCCATTGTAAACTCATTTTCACCATTATATCCATAATATATGACAGGTATCGGAGACCAGTGGTTTCTTACTTCAATATCGTGCGTGACAGATGACATATAGCCTTCGTCATCCCAAATGGAAAGTGTCACACTATATGTATTCTCCAAAGAATATGAATGCGAAACGTTCTTTTCATGACTGTAACCTCCATCTCCAAAATTCCATTCTCTATATATGATATTTCCAGTGGACATGTCAGAAAATAATATGTTCTCACCAGTTTTTGGATAATCAGGAACCCATGTAAATTCAGCGATTGTTCCTTCAGAGCCTTTAACATGAACATATGGATCTCCAAACAAAAGCGTATCGTAATACACATGATACATATGCATATTTGTTTCATCGATGCGATAGAAATTATCCTGCTTTGAATCTTGATTAGCCTTCCCTATTTTTGATATTTTCTCTTGCGAGGAGAATAAAGCATCAAAAAACTCTCGAGAATATCGATTGTCTGTGCCATCATAACCTGTGGCACTTCCATATCCAACACCTGTGTTCATAATCGCTGCAAAACCACCTGATTTCTCAGCATTGACCCATTCTTCGGCAATACAATCAAATTTTTCAACCTCTCCTGAATGGCATGCCTGGCTATAGAATAGACCATATTTGTCAATATTATTGAGTACCAAGACGTCTGAGGTAAATATTTTCATTGCTGCTTTATATGATCCATGGCCTACATGATTAATTATGCCCACTCCATTATTAATTGTATTAATTGCATCGGCTTTTGTCCAACTCGCATCTCTTTCATAAAGCTCAATGATAGAAAAAATACTGGAGGGTATTCCGTAGGTATCTTGATCATAATCTGAACAATGATCTATGCATCTCTTAGCATACCCTGCACCCCATCCACCAGGTCCATTCCATGTAAATTCACCTGCAGACAAATGGTTTTTAAGATAGTTGTCTCCATCCCATTTACTGTTTTCATATGAAAGTGTTTTTTCAACAAAGGCAGAAACATCGATTTCATCATCTACTGGAGCACGACCGATATATACCTCGGCGTAGAGATCTACTCTACCTCCATCAATACCATCATGTCTCTCACCCCAAAAATCGTCCCCATCATAGTTATAATTTCCATCAAGGCATTGATAGTAAAGATCGGATGAAACCTCGCCATCTTCTCCATCAAAATCATCTAGATAACGAATCGGTACTTTTTGGGTATCTCCCCCAATAAGAACCCACGTGGTACCCCAGTTCAAATATGCATCCTTAATAAAATTTCGAATTTTTTCTTGAGTATCAACACCATCATATTCGCTTTGTATATCTTCAACAGTTTTGTAGGTACAGGACAATCCTTGGTTTTCACGATAAATTATTAAATCGTCAAAGGTATATTCGCCATTAGCATTTTTTAAATTATCCGTAGTTATAATTACATAATCATACTGAGATGCACTCTGAGGGCTATAGACGTCTCTGTAGCTTTCAAGAACGTCAGGGCTATCAAGCACTTCAATTAACTCTTTTTCATCCTCTAGGACCGCCCTATACAATGTATTTGCGTCGGCCTGCTCTGTTTCTATTGTCAAGGTCATTTCATTATAATAAAAAAATGTGTTTGTGTTGGCTACATATTGCATAGGATGTAAGTTCACATGCAATATTGAATAGCCTCTGAAATGCTGAACTCCAACGTTTTGATAAAGTTCATTTGGATATATCTGCTCTTCACCACATAACTGTGGAAGAGTCCAATCTTCGGGTTTCTGATTAAAAGGAAATGATCTCACACCTAACTCTACTTGTTTGAAATCGTGTACTTCAAATGTTTCTGCTTTCGCTGTTTCTACAGTGATTTTTTTCACCTTTGCAGAATGCGGTAACAGTATTCTCAAAGGCTTAACAGGAATGCGTGGTTCACCGCTGTTCCCATACAGCGGGAGATTGTCCAACTGTAATCTGGTAAATTCTTCACCATATATTCCTATGGTTTTAGAAGATGGAGCATTGAAAGAAAAAGTGAGAGAAATACTATGGAAACTGTTCATCTCATTTGCTTTAACATAGGATATGTTATTAGTAATGAATATCGATGATACTAGTATCGTCACTACGATTATGCAGCTTAATGCTTTGCCGGTCATTTTCCTCTATTCAAAATATAGTTTGTATGGTATAAAAATGTTTTCTTACAATTATATCCCAAATTGTTTTTCAGAGATGCCCAAAGGTAAGAACATTTTATCGTTAATTTTAATTAATCTCTCAAAATTCATCGTTGATATGATAGAATTTATTTGATATTTTGATGCTTACATCGATAGTAGCAAACATTTAATATTCTACAGAAAGCTCGTTCAATATCTAAAAGACAAGTATGAAACTGTTGCATTCATTCTATACAAAACGTAAAAATATAAAAAACAGGTCAAAAAAAGTTGATAAAAATATAAAAAAATAAAAGAGATAGAGGGAAATTTCCCTCTTATTTTATGTTGTGTTGTCGCTGTAGGCTTATATTAAGCCAAGGCTGAATATTGTGAAGTCTATGCTGTCTTGTGCCGTTAGTCCCTTGCCGTCGTAAGCTGTTACCGTTGCTGTAGCACCGCCGAATTTCATGCCTCTGTACGTGTACTCATATGGTGCTGAGTTTGCATATCCAGTGTCACCGTCTATATCAAAGGTTACCATTGTAATACCAGTGCCTGTGTCTTGGGCATCTGCTGCAATGGTTACTTTTCCAATACAGAATGGTTTGCTCATGCTAAACAGTTTGCTTCCGAACAGATATAGTGCATTTTCTGGCGCAGTGATTTCGACAGTAGGTGGTGTAGTATCTACAACTAACTGTGGACTTGTCTTATGTGATTCTTCGTTATCAACACAGTCTACAGACCAGTATTCAACAGTATGTTTCCCTTCACCAAGTGTGAATGAAGCAGTATATTCAGTTGTTGAACCACCATCGAGTTTGTAGTATGTTGCACAAACACCGCTTGATACAGGTCCTGCTGGATCGTAAGCAAACAGTGAAACAGTTCCAGTTAGATCGTCAAACACTAATGTGGTTACTGGCGGGGTTTCATCTACAAATGTGAATTCCTTATAGACCATGTTTATTTCGTTGTCTACCATCCAACCGCCAATGCCTGAAATGAACATTCCATTACCAACAGTTGTGAATCTGCACCTTAGGTAAACAGTTCCACCTAAGTAATCACTTACATCTGCCTGTGCAATTTGCCAATCTGGATAGGATGAATCAACCCATGCTCCATCAGGCGTACTTTCTGGTATTCCATCATGATATACAGTAGTCCATGCTGCATCTGAAGTACCCATGCAGTCCTCTGGATCATATTCGTCACTGATTTCTATATAGACGTCACATCCTGGTTCTAATATCCACTGATGAGCAACTTCAAGCATTGCATATGAAAGTTCTGGATCAGTAAGGTCTATTTCTGTGTATATCGCATTGTTTAAACCAAGGCCGTCTCCACCATAGCCTTCAAGGAGCAATACTGTTCCATCGCCATAATAGTCGTCAGTAAAGCCAAGGAGATATTCAGTGTCCGTTTCTTCCCAGAAATCACCAGCGCATGTGCGGTGTGTTTCATATTCAAATACATCACCATCACCATCACATGCGATAAGGCCACCTACGCTTGCAGTTTGTAGTAGAACGTCGTCAATAGAATATGACCAAGCATATGTACCGCCATTAGTAGTGTACCAGAATCCAAGTTGTACATCAGATGGGTCTGCATAGCTGAGTGGATCGAATGAATCAGCGAAATGAGCACCAGGTTGACCTACATCACCATCATCGCCATCCAAATCCATGTAGAGCAAAGTTTCTTCCAGACTTCCACCAGAGTATGTACAAATAGTTGCTTCTCCCATACCGGCATAGTCTTCGAATGAATGCTCCAAGTCAACTGTTACAATTCCAAGAGCACTGCTGAAGTCCATTGATGGTGTAAACAGCTCTGTATCAAACACTAGTGTGTTATGAGAATCTGAGTCAGCTGTTGCATGGTAAGTACCTGTTCCTGGTGGTGCATAATATGTGGTTCCATATGTTACAACTTCCCAAGTACCAGTTCCAGAGTAATCTATAACTGACCAACCAGTAGGAATAACGCCACCTTCAAAACCTTCCTCTAAGGCAGGTCCATAAAGTATCGAGTAGAGACATATATCATCAACATACCAACCTTCATCTACCGCGGATTCATCAGATCTGAATCTGAATCTGAGTTCTGAATCCTCCGAACAAGCTCCTGGAGGTATACCTAATGTTTCCAAATGCCAGTCTTCATAGCCCGTATATGTTCCTAGTAGAATCCATGCACTTGCATCATTTGCACGTACAAAGACCTCTCCAAAGTCCCAGCCGTCTTCGATCATGAAGTATGTATCGAATTCCAGTATAGCTCCACCGGTACCAGTGCTAAGATCTACAGAAACGATTAACGAGTCATCCATGTCAACATCATATAAGCCAGTTGCCTCGTTTCCGCACCACCAGAATGTATCATCCATTGGTGGTCTACTTGAACAAAGATGCCATAGGCTCTCGTCCCAGCAACATGTTAAATCTTGTGACTCCCATTCAAGATCGTCTATTAGCTCATCTGAATCAATGCTTGTTCTAGTACAGCATATGTCATTTGTTGGATCTACATCGGTTGAAAGCTGTGCATCACCCAATACAAACCAGGAACAGTATGCCGTATCATTCCACCATAATGTAACGGTTTCCTCTTCGCCAACTTCCAATATTTCTTCTGGATCAACTACTAGATCGCCGTTGTCTTTTGCTGCAAGAACAGTATCTACAACATCAACGCTTCCATCTGCATAAATATGCTCTATTTGGATGTTATCAAATTGTACACCGCCCCATGGACCTTCTGGTGTGTCTACGGTAAGATCAGATATACCTGCATAGGTTATCAAACCGAAACCGAACTCGACTGGTGGTGAAACCATTCCACTACCATCATCGTATTCGAAGCTTTCCTGCAAGTCTGGTATATCAAGTTCAAAGTCCACGAAACTGTTTTGATAATCATCTGATGCGGGGTTCCAAGCACCAAAGTCCGTAATCCACCAGTAAGCTGAATCAGGACCTTCAGTTGGATGTATAAGCATACATGCACCACCAACACCGGCGGGTATAGCCCACTTTGCACTGAAGAACAATGTAGCTGATTCGCAACTGGTAATGTCTGAGTAATCATGGACTTGATCATCGGTCATCAAATTACCCATGTGCGGCAGTAACATTGGATAGTCATATCCCAAGTAAGCACATATAATTGATTCATCACCTGGGTACGCTGAACGCTCTCCAACAATTTCATCATATCCTTCAGTCCACTGGAAGTAATTTTCTGGATCATAGCCAGTAAAGTAGTAGAAATTAAAGTCACCTCCACTTGGATCAGCTTCAAAGTCCTCATCTATTGGAATGTTGATAATAGCCTTAGCAACTTTTAAGTCTACTGGGAATTCAGTTTCAGGGAATGTCCCAACATTCTTAACAGTTACGTCGAATGCCAAATGATCCCCTATGTCGCCTTCGCTTGGACCGTCTATGCCAACACATGCAATATCATGTACATCATCGATGTAGAATTGTATGCATAGCTCATTATTGTCCAAATCAGCCTCACAGTTGGCAGGTGCAAATACCTGACCATATATGCAGAGCTGATACCATGTTTCAGGTTCTGGATCGAATGGAAGTGGGAATTCGTAATCGATTGTTGTGCAAGCATCTAGATCAATTATCTCATGGGTTTGGAAAACAAGTTCAAGTTGGTATTCCTCAACTCTCTCGAAGCATACATCATCAATATACCATCCCTCGTACTCGTGACATGGGTTAACATGCCATTCGAATTTTACTTTAAGGAATGTAGCACCAGCAGTAGTGAAGTCTTCCTCGATACAAATAGTACGATCCGCTCCACCATCACATGCCATTGCATCACAGACAGTATCATAATGACCGCCATTTGCATCTGTGTTGATGAACTTGATTGTCCACTGCTCCCAAGCATTGTCATAAGCAACAAAGTCAGCTAATGAAATGTCTGTCCATGTTGCACCATCATCAAGACTATATGATATATGACCATAGTCGATAGGTATGACATTATCGTCCTCATCAGTTGTATATTCGCCAGTAGTCTTATGCCAGAATGTGAAAACACCTCCAGCTGCACCAGCTAAGCTACGATGAGATACGTCTGCTGGCTCCCAAATAAGTGCATCGTCATCAATAGCTGCGGAACGACCGACATATACATCCTCATCACCAGAGGCTCGGTATTTGCCCTGCGTACAACGATATGACTGACCTGCACTGTGGAACTCATCGACTTGGAGATCAAATGTGTCGCCTTCATCATCTGCATCATCGGCTGGATCATCATAGATTGTCCAGTTCTCATTGTCATCATCAAATCTTGGATCATATTTGTCTTTACCTAGATCATCGCACCACTGGTTACTTTCTCCACAGACTTTCTCATATACATCTGCAAGGAGTTTAAGTTCCGTAATTGGGATTTCTCCGCCGTTTCTGATAGTAACGTTAATCACGTTTGGTAGGCTGTTGATTATGCCCCCATCCTCAACGTTGTTGATTCCTAGTATCTGGAAATCACAAGCATCAGGGATACAATCGTCATCATCATCATCGTCACCGCCACCAGTTAATACTAATGCACGGTCATAAGCGGTTTGTGGAGGAGCTGCTCCAGCTTGATAAGAATAGCCATCACCAGTCTGAGCACTACACCATAACATTACGGTTCCAGCTGGACTACCTGAACTCTGAATTGAAACCCAACCTTCAGCTAGACTTACAGATGAAGGAAGATCAAACTCCCATTTAACTAACTCATAACCAGAATAAAGATCTCCAGTCATAGTAAACGTTGGTGCAATATCTGGAAACGATGCAACCATACTAACCGGCTCAGCGGTCGAGGTAATCGAGTCATCAAAGAATTCGATGTTGAATGTCATACCTACTGGGCTACCTCCAGACCATGGAGGCGGAGTCAATGTTAATCCCCACCAGTGTACATCAGTAATACCACCAGAAACACCCCAGAAATTCTCAAACACCTCATAAGGTCCTATTGGATTAGCTCCATATGCCTCAGTAGACGTACCTATAGACCATGAATCAGATGGTGTATGCGGCAATTGCTCAAAAATTACAGTGCTAAAAGTTGGATTACTTGAGTATGGTACTGGAATACCAGTATATCTTATATTATTTGACGTTTCCACAGGATTATCGTTTGTAATACCTAAACTTGCTAAATAATCGTCTTCTCTGTCGCCTGGTCCCGAATCTGCCATAACAGCAGGAACCATGGATGATACCATAATCACTGCGATAAGCAGAACACCTGCTTTATACATTATATTTTTCTTATTCATTTTATTTTCCTCCATTTCTATATACTTTTCATTTCTTCTGATTTTATTTTTTTCTTCTTATTCTATTTTCTTATTTTCCTCCTTTATTTACTCGCTTTTTATCAGGTCTTATGTCCTCCCCCGAATACCCGATTATGTCAAAACCTATCGAGTACTGGGTAGTCTATACATATGTAATAGTTTAAACCATATATAAATGTTTCTAATATTTAATTCAAATATAATAATCAAATTAAACATGAAAAAAACAGCAGAACAAAGCCTATGCTTAAGCTAGTGCATAAAACAAATGAGTTCATATAATTTATATGGATGATAATTATATGATATATCTGCTAGTCATATAATAATCCAACATAGCTATATAGTTACATAGTAAAGGTATGGTAAAGCAATTATGAATAAAATCAACCTTCCAACACGGTAAAATGTTTTAGACACAAAATACCTCATACAAGTTTAAAAAATAATCAAGTGCAATAGTGGACTCAACAAGGAAAAACTGTAGTCTATCATTATATCAACAAGGAAAAACTGTAGTCTATCATTATATTTTACATTTTTATATATAATATATATAGTAATTAGAATGAATCACCTTTAAGCACAGGCATTAAAAAATAAAAAAATCTCAAAAAGGAGTTACAACACTCCATTAATAGAACTGACAGCAACATACGTAAACTACACATGCTTGAAAGCATGTGCGTTTTAGAAAGTAACGCACGAATTCAATCAATCACACCATTCTGCGATGGTCAATGGCCTGGTAGTGTATTGTTCTATTCTTTCAGTTACATCTGCTTATATTTATGATGGTCATAATCTGCGTTGCTCCAGTGCTTTACCTGTTGTCTTTCGATGTAGTATTTCATTGAACCGTTAGCGAACATACCGATGAATTCATGAAAGTATCCATCATGCCAAAATGAATTTCCCCAAGATTTATCCTTGATCTCAACCCAACATTATCGTCGAATCTTCCAGGAATTATACCCTTTAAGCCTCTGAACAAGATATGGTCATGCTCAGATCCAAATTCATGAACATAAGTGATCAAAACAAGTTTTTATGCTACTTTCCCCTAAAAGCTTGATCGCAAACTTCTCTAGCTTTCTCATTTTCAAATACCTCTCGCCTATATTTCGGTGTGAATTGGAAGTGAATATTACTACTTCCAACTATTCTTATGGGTAGCCGATGGCAGTCTCCCCATAAAGGAACACGTTAAGCTGTCTAAAGGTATCGCAATTCATCCCATAACTGAAGCAATGAGCGTTCTTGCTACGGTTTTAGTAAATATCAGCTCTACCCCAATATACCACATGCATATCTTTTATGTTGCCCAATATTTACTCACTAGTTTACCAACACAACAAAAGAGAATAGACCAAAACAATAAACATGAGAACGCCGTCATCAAAGCCAGCTAAATTAATATTTTTACGTTTGGCATTGATTACGGGATGATATTGAAGTTAAACATCGTCACACCAATAGTATCATAACCAGTGCTACCGTGGACATCATAGGCAATAACCTTTATGTCATGATAGAACAATACAGATTCATCCCACTTCCAACTGTATACTCCATCAATACCGCTATATTCTGTATCAGCCAGTTGACCGTCGATATAGAATTCCACTTTTTCAACATTTAACAGCGTGTCAATCTCAGCTTCAATAACAATATGTCCGATAACAAAACAATTGTTACTTAGAAAACGCATTTTTTGCACATTGAAAAAGTAAAAATATCCCATGAGTGGATTAATGATGTCAACATCTGGACCAGGCACGTCAGTATAAATCGAAAATGTATCATCTGAAGTATCACTATTATTATTTCCAGAAATATCAGTAGCAGTTACGCGAATCATATAATTAGACCCCTCTGGAAGAACAAAAGTATCCCACTCATAACTACCATCATTTTCTTCATTTGGTGAGACCGTATGCCATAATACACCACTATTATTACTGTACTCAATATCTATCATTAGATTTGAATCTATATTATCGCTTGCACTCCACGTTATAACAACAGTGCCATTTACAGATTCTCCACCATTAGGATAAATTACCTCTACATCAGGTGGTATGTTATCTGAAATGATTAAAGGCAAATAATCCCCACCGTTGACAATATCTCCTGAGCAATTATAGGGTAGATCTGTATCTCCAATGGAATCCCCATCAACATCTTCTCCAGGATAATCATCCCAATGATTACCACCAATATATGGACCACCCATGATATTGGTCCCGGCAGTTAAAGTAACATTCCATCTATTGGTTGTGGAGAAATGATCAAAGGCATTGATGAAGTTATCAGCGAAATGATTGTTATATATGAGATTATCGGAGCTGCCATCATCTAAACGTATGCCATAATAATTTCCAATTATGCTGTTATTAGCCACAATGTGATCATCTGAACCATGTATCCATATTCCCTTTCCGTTGATTTGAATATTGTTACTCGTGATGGCTGTTGCATTCACATTCGAAAGTAATTTTATTCCTGTCTGTCCATTTTCAATATCGTTTCTGCGAATTGTGATATCATATACATCACCAACGCAACGATCATCATTACGGTTAACAAAATCTTCCGTAATCCAAATACCGTCAGTGTTTGCAGTAATTTCATTATTTTCAATAGTAACATCACTGGCTCCAGCAACAACTATTCCTTGACCTGAAATACCACTGCCAACAGCAAAGCTACTGTAACCCAAAATGGTATTATGTTTTATCTCAACATCTTTAATTATAGGAGTACCATTTACTGACCATAAATAGATACCATATCTTTCTTCCCAGGGGTTTTCGAAAACATTTCTTTCAATTAAAATATCACTAGCATACTCCATGCCCAAACTAAAAAAATTGTTGTCTTTAATGTCTGCAGAAATACTGCCATTCAGAAACATAACATCTATATCATTATAACTCAAATATAATTGCGAATCAATCTCAACCCCATAGAGCTCGTGCGACCAAAATTGGTAATACACTCCACCTCTTATCACATTACCTTGAAGAGTTACTGGATCGGAAAATACATCTGTTCCATTTCTTATTGGTGGAACATCCGAATAATCATGCGGATCTATGTATACTGCATCGCCTACCGCAGGGTTCTCAATTATACAATATTTAATAAAAAGACCACCGACATCTCTATATATGCCTGTCCTTACACAATTATTTCCGCCTTTTATCGTCAAGCCTTCTATTATTATATCACTAACATCGTTATCCCGAGCGATGTAAATCGTAGGTGATGAATTATCACCATTTACTATTGTGTCACTTACATCAAGTAAACCATGTATATCGACTCTTTTGTTTATAACTAAATTTTCAGAGAAAATACCAGGGGAAACAAAAACATCCCAACCAACACCTGCATCGTCAATTGCATTCTGTATTTCTCCATAGTACATATCATGGTTTTGTAAATACGCTGCACCATAAATCTCATAATTGATGCTTGAAAATGAATTATTATTCAAATTAGCAGTAGAATTCTTATCTAGATATATACCATAAAGCCCATTCTCAAAGAATGAATCTGATATACCAACGTTACTTGAATCATTAATAATTGCAGATGTTTCATAATTGTAATCAAATACTGATCCGCCAACCGATATATTCTGAGAGTGATCAATAATTAGGCCTTGGTACGATTTTTGATTTATTGTTACATTGTTGAGAATGCCGTTTCTAGAATTAGTTATATGGATTCCTATTAAATTGTAATCTAAAAGAGTGTTATTCTTGATTAAAAAACCAGTTGTCTCATCAATAACCACAATTGTATCGTCAGGCTGCGCATCAAAAGAATTTGAATCAAGCGTTAAATCATTTATACCTAAAAAATGGCTGCAGTTGTACATTGACTCAATATGACAATCACTTATTGTCACAGTTGAAATACCAGGCGCACCAATATTTCCTACAGCAGCTACTGGATGGAAGGACGTATATACGTATCTTATTATGTTAAATCCATCAATAACAACATTGCTACTTGCAATCTTAACTGTCTGACCATCTGTCTGCTGTATTTCAGAATAAGTTGCACCAGCATCAGTGATAATAGTATCACCGGACCCATATGTAGATTCCATGGTCAATGGCTTGTCAATTATGACAAGCTCTTCATATGTACCGGGTTTTACTTTAACTACACCCGTATCAAAAACAGCATCTATTCCATCATTTATAGATGCAAAATGTGTCACACCCCATCCTGGCGTAGATGGATCGTAATAATTGTTTACCCAAACCATATTATACCATTCGTAAGAAAGATAATCTGAAAAATCAACATTATCACTCACGGTGTCGCCAGTGCCACTAGGATTAGAGGTCGGATTATATGGACCAGTATAATTGTTCCACCAATTATGTGTTGCATTTATGGTCACAGAAGGTGCTCCGCCCAAACCATAAGCCACTCCATATTGGTTGTTTCCAACGATATTGTTGAAATTAATTTTTGTGCCTGTACCAGAATCTGTAGTAGAGCTACCATCATAAATTCTTACACCATATTCATTATTCTCTATATCGTTACTAGCAATTTCATTATCTATACTATCGTCAAAAAGAACAATCCCCATACTATTATCAAATACGCCTCCAGTACAGGGCAGATTCATACCAACAACATACATATTGCTTATTATTGTATTTTGCTGAGATAACTCTAGATATACACCTGAGCCCAAAGACCATTTATCATGATTATATATTTCATTACCAGGACCTACTTCATTTTCATCTGCTGCTTTAAGATGAATACCAAACTCATCTCCAGAACCGGCCGGATATCCGCTGCAAATAGCCCAAGCTATACCATTGTTATAAACTACATTATTATATATTATATTATGTTTGGTAATTGAAGAATCATCACCCTCACGACTGTTTGCACCGAGATAGATACCTTGTCTGTGATTGTTGTAAATCCGATTGTTATCTATTAGATGGTTGTAATTTCCAGTTCCTCCAACTGTAGTCCAAACAGAAATTCCGGTTCCACCAAGCATACAATCAGCATAAGAGGAATGCACTGAAGGGATCACATTTTGATATATTGAGTTTCCTGCAATGGTTACATTATCAGAATCTTCAATAAATATTCCATGGTTATTTTGGTAGATGTCATTATTTAAAATGGCTCCACCTGAGACACCATCATAATATATTCCCATCTCAGAACCATCCGAATCTCTTGCTTGAGCAACTTCAAAACCATCTATTGTCACATCATTGGCATCAACATATATTGCGGTACTTCCATTACCATCGATAACTGGAAATCCAATGCCTTCCAATGAAATGTTAGAAGTGTTTATGATAATATTCTCCATATATTCTCCATCTAATACAGTAATGGTTTCTCCTCCAGATGTGACATCTATCAATGGCTGAATCTCATGAAACGAATAGACATAATGCGAATAAGTTGAAAGGGCTATCGTGTCTCCCCATTGGTTTGCACCAGCATCATCAACTTCAACATAGAAATCATAGATACCTGTAGGCCAGACAGAGCTGCCGATGGGTTGACCCCATGGGTTCGTACCAGTCCATAGCTTCGTAGTATTTATTGTAACAGCCCATTCTTCATTCCCTTCATCATAAGAAACCGAAATGCTCATGTTCTCAAGAAGAGCTCTTTTTGAACTGTTAACTCCATACAAAGGATCTGCTTCATCTGCCGCAAAATTAAGTTGTATTTTGCTAATAGGAAGATTATATGGAAATGGTCCTAAGACATCTATTTCAAGAGATTGCACATCATCCTCAAGATCATCGAAATCATAAACGAAATCAACAATGCCCGTCATTACAGAACAATTTTCAGGGTTTATTGATTCCATTTGAGGAGTCGGTGGATTAGGCTCTTGTGCTTGCATACTTGGTACAAACATAAAAGCAAAAATGAGCAATGCAACAAATCCTAGAATAATAGTATATTTTTTACATAAGTTATATTCATTTTTTTTATCAAAATATAGCATATTTTACGCCCCATATTTTTACCATATATCACCAAATGCATCCTCTACACTTCCATATCGTATAGAGGTAGGAATAATTGTATGTTATAAAAGATGGTTACCATATTATATAAAACTTTTGTTATATTTATATCCCAAATTCATATCCCAAATGATTTCATTGATATCCCAAATGATTTCATTGGAATGCATTGGAATGATTTTACTCCCTGTATTCTATCGTCGATAAAACAATCTTAATAAAAATTTCAACAGAGAAATGATTTCTCCGTCTTTTGATTTAAAGGTTTGTAGATTCTGTGCAAGTAATTATCCAAGCAAATTAATGTTGAATATCCTTACCTCTCTAGATAGACTGTTTGTATTTCCTGCTTCATCATATGCTATAACTTTGATGACATGGGTAAAAAATACCCTTTCATCCCAATTCCATTCGAAAGGCTCGCTCACATTAGTTGACATTAAAATATCGTCAACATAGAATTCTACATAATCAACCCCTGACGTACCATCATCTGCAACAGCAATAACAGTGATATCTCTAATGATGATCGGCGGCGTCCAATTAAACAATGACCATTTAATTAACGGCCATATCTTGTGATCACGCCAATAAATGCCAATGTCTGGCTTGGTAATATTCACAATTGGATCAACTGTATCAATCTTAAATGATTCCGAGCCATGAGGCATCTCCGTATTTCCAATATTGTCATCAGACCAATACTCGACTGTATGAACTCCATTATCCGAAACGGCAATTGATGAAGTGTACGTGGTTTGTCCGCCACCATCAAGTTTGTAATAAATATTTTTCACTCCAGAATAATCATCTACGGCAGTCAATGTTACCTGTACATTACTTACATACCAGTTATTCTCGCCAATCGTTCCAGATATTGTACATGTTGTTTCTGGAGGAGTTTCATCAAGTTTTGCAACAACCGTTACATCGTCAACGTACCAACCTTCGCTTTCATTTTCATTATCTGACACAAATCTGAATCGTATTCGTATATTGCCACCGACATAGTCGGCAATATTATATGATTGAGTTACCCATGTTGGCACAGCATCTCCACTTACCCCAGTCAATGTACCTACTAAATCCCATGTTGCACCATCGTCGTCAGTTATTTCAAGATATCCGGCATCTCCTGTTGAAAGGTTGTGCCAGGTTGAGAAAAAAACGTCGGCTTCAAATGCCTTTGTCAAATCAATACCATTTGAACAATATCCTTCCAATGTCAGTACGTTATTAAGATTTGCTGGATATACATCAGCTAGCTCATCGCCACACCACCAAGCCATATTATTTGCTTCTTCTACAGTTGCTTTTTGAACTAGTTGCCACCAATCTCCTGCTCTGAGTCGTTCAATAATCCATTGATCAGTACCATATTCAAAACCATCGCTGAATATAACGGTCGTTCCATTGACTGTTATTGTAATGTTATCAATAATCCAACCCCTATCTGCAATAGATTCATTTGAAAAGAATCTGAATCTGATCAGAACATCACCAGTATTGTATGCGGAAATATCGTAAGTCTTGGTCACCCAGTCAGAGTATCCAGCGAATTCTCCTTCTCCTGCAATAGTTGCCCAATGGCGTCCTCCATCTTTACTCACTTCGACATAACCGTAATCACTTTCGTTTAATTCATGGTAAGTATCAAAGTTTAAGTAAATTTCATTATATGCTGCAAGATTAAATGATTCGCTAATCCTTGCAACATCATTCCAATTGTTTCCATATTTCGTTGTTGCTTGTACTCCACACCAGAGATAGTTGTCATATCCCGAAGTACAAATGTTCCAGTGTCCTTCTCCGCCTGTAAGATCCCTATGAGACCAGTTACAATCACTATTCATGTGATCCTCAAACAAAGTTGTAGCCACTAAAATCCATTTGCTTTTTGAATTATTCGCAGGTATTTCATCCTCTGGTAGAATTGCTTTTATTTCCAGTAGGTAATCGCAGTAAGTCACATCTTCCCATGTGAAATCTACCTTCTTTTCCTCAGAAACGTTAAGTGATGAAATGATTGTGGTTCGTTCCCAAATTGGTGATCCCTGACCATTCTTCTTCAACGTTGCTTGTACAACAACGTCTGTCTCACCCAGCGATCCTACGTTTTTAATGGTGCCCTCAATAGGTACATCTTCACCAGGTTCAACGAGAATTGGCGAATCTACATCTGTAACGGCGATATCATGGATATCTCCGATGATGATGATTTTTTCATTTTCAGATTTTCCACACCATGGGGACTCCTCTTGAATTTCAATTTTTAGCAAGTATTTTCCTTCTTCAGTTGCATTCCACTGTAATGGGAATGTTTTCTGTTCTGTTGAACCAAATGGTATGCACCAATAGTCTGGCGGTAATGCATGGCTTGACCATAATGGCTCATCATCGTTATACCATTCATCTTCACACACCATGATTTCTATATCGTCGACGTACCATCCCTCATATTGGAATTGCGGGTCAGATTTCCAGGCAAAACGGAATTTGCTTCCATCTTGCAATAGTTCTTCTCCAGAAATATTTTCGCCATTTAGCTTGTATGTCCTTGATGCATCAATATTTATGGTACTTCTTATCCAGTCATTATCATGGTAAATATTGCTGATACATAAATCTAAAAGTGAAATCCAGGTCCAACTTCCATTAAGATATGTATAAAATTCTACATCCCCATAGTCGGCTATTTGCATATAATCATTTACACTGTATGAATCCCCCTCACACCAACTCCAGAATGAAAAAGACACATTGATCATATTTGAAAGATCAAGCAGGTTTTTCATTTCCAATACGTCGTATGCATTACCATAGTAGTATTCATTTTGCGTACAATGATAGCTGTGGTTCGTAGATTTGCTTCTATTTGTCGAAAGCTCCCATGTATCACCGTGCTCTCCATCAAGACTTTTTGCTTTCCATTCTTGTGTTATATTTGCATACTTTTCCTCAAAATCTGTTTCGTAAAGAACATAACAGCCTCCAGAATGTATTTCATAGATATCTGCCAATGCCTTGAAAGCGATACCGCATGAGCAGTTATATCCATAGTTACAGGCAAAATTTAAGAATTCATTATCTGGTGGAGTGGTTGAATTATGAGAATTATTGCCCCAGTTTGGGTTCCAGGAACAATTTCCTTCAGGTACCAATACCTCAATAATAGTATATTGAAATCCTTGACTTCGGACCACTGGATCGCAAATAACAGCCACCACATCATTTATTCCTGGGATAAAGCCATTGCCATTTATCAAAGCATCATCTATCATAGCTTGCCCAATGGGTGTAGGGGTTGGTGATAACCATGGACCAAAATTAATGAAATGCCATATCGCTAACTGAATGTCCCAATAATCACCTTGTTTATTATTTAAAACGTAATTGACCATACTCCAGTTTTCATGATCAAGAATTGGCGGTGGGCAGTAGCTTGAATGTAGATACATTGGATGGGGCGTATCATTGACTGAAGTTCCATATTCTATGCACCATCCTAGATACGATCCATTTTCCACATCATAACCTTCTGGAACATCATTAAGCGTTATGTCGAAGTAACCTTCATTGTCAGGAATAACTTGTGCGGTGATATCTCCTGCTGGGAGGGTGACTATACATGGCTCTACTGCATCACATGCCTCAGAACGAACACGATATCCCCACTTATTACAATCTGGCCAATATGTCTTTGGTATTTTTACTTCAACAAAATCTCCCCAACCTACTTGGCTGCTGGAAATGTTGTTTCCATTGTAATCCTTAACATCCATATCTCCATAATTTATGCTTAAAAATATATCCCCATATGGACCATCCCAACTATCATTCGAATTATAATCAACAAAGATTTCTCCAGCTGTGACGGGTTGATTTCCAGTTTCATTTTCAAATGCCACATACATAAAATTCTCATCACAGGAAGTATAAATTTTTACATTTGGAGTGCCGTTATTATCAGGCGAGGTTTCATGTTCAACCCAAGGTTCATTTTCATCAACATCTCTGTTACCGTTTATAGTTATCCCAACTACGCCGAAATTTGCAGTAACATCGTGAAGTCCAACCCATCCATGTGATGGAGGGCTGAGTATCCCGTCTACGGTTACCTCAGTGCTCTCACAATCATCAAATCCAACATCCGTAGGGAGTCCTTCCCCAGCGGGTGCACGGTAGTTATCTCCAATTGCCATACTTGGAAAAGCTAGCAATAACGCAAGTGCTACTGAGAAAATTATTTTCCACTTTTGAATATTATAATTTGCCCCATACATAATAGTCATTGTCTCCCTATTTTATCTTGCATTGAAATATTTTCGACTACTATAATAAGGATGACATATAAAGTATAAAGAGTTTTCGCACATCTCTACTTTGTATGTTATTCTCCAAAAATTTAAAAATGATTTTGTTCTATACCAAAATGTGACAACATGATCAATAGACGTGAAGCTTTTACATTGTTGAAAAAGTACATCAAGAATGACAAGTTAATAAAACACTCCTTGGCAGTTGAAGCGATAATGGGAGAAATTGCTACGTCTCTTGATAAAGATGAGGAGTTGTGGAGATTAGTGGGCCTGTTACACGATCTTGATTATGAGTATACAGAAACCACACCAGAGAAACACGCTAATGTTTCTGCGCAAATTCTGGCAGGATTAATCCCTGAAAAAGGCATTAACGCCATAAAAGCCCACAACTACATACACACTGATTATATCCCCACTACATCCATTGACAAATCCTTGTTGGCAGCAGATGCCGTATCAGGTCTTGTCATAGCTGCAGCACTTGTGATGTCTTCAAAAAGGATTCATAACGTAAGATTGGAAACATTGTTGAACAAATTTAACGACAAATCTTTTGCAAAAGGCTGCGACAGAAACAGAATTAACCTCTGTCTTGATGTTGGTATTGATCTAGATGCATTTCTCATGTTAAGTCTAAATGCACTTAAAGAGATCTCAGATGAACTAAATCTTTAAATTTTATTTTCATAATGGAGCTTACCCTGAATATTCACATTTTTGAAATATTCTTTGCTAAAATGACATTTCACCTTCAAAAACCCCCCATTTTTCGGCTACAAATAGGCATCCAAACAATTTTGCACTATTTCTCGGATAAGTTCAATAACTGAAAATGACAGATAAACGTCTAAAAATACCCCATCATGCCCATAGATATTGGAATAAATACCTGGATTTATAACACATTTGATATAAAATATTGAACGATGTAGACAAAAAATAGCATTTTTTATAGATGAATTAATGATGGATTATACCAAATATGTTATAAAAAATTAATAAAAAATACGATTACTATTTGTCAAAAAATTATATCATATTTGTTATAAAGTAAATACAGAGTTTTGGAATAAAAAATGGTTAAAATATGGAGGTTTATAACATATTTGATATGAAATTAAAGGTGCAAATAGCATAGGTGGATACTAGAAACTGACTACAATTATTAACCTCGACCACCATCTGCCTAACAATTATCAGGGGATTAAAGATTTCGAGTTCTAGTATTTAAAGCAAACAGAGTTTTTTCGTAA
>CAYLOF010000001.1:0-27768 GCA_964385215.1 uncultured Thermoplasmatales archaeon | reverse complement strand
GATTAGGATTCCTATTAGTAACAATGGCAATATTTTCTTCATGGTTTATGTCCCCTATTTATGGTAATATAATATATTCTTCTCCATTATATAAATGTTTTCTCACAGTTTAATAATAGCGTTTTAGAGATCGGAATTAAGGCAGATAAAACAGGTAAAGGAGTATACGTTTTAACAACAATTTTCTGCCGCATTTGTAAATAATTTGGCGTTCAATGGAAGTTTAGAACTAATCCAATTGTTCTTCTCCTATGTCACTAAGCTCAATGTTAATGTCCTGCATAAATGGAAACATATCGTTGAAATTCCCTGTCATTTTTAAAATCATTCCCACTTCAGGAGAATAGTACATGTTTCCAATTCCATCAAGAATCGATATGTCATATGCATCATATGTTCCTGCCTCAACAGTAATCGACTTCTGACTTGAACTTTCAAATATGTCTGGCACTTTAGGTAGTGGCATTTTATCTGAAATGTTGAAGGCATTCAACACTTCGGAAATATCAACAATCGGGAGGAATTGTGCAAGTTCGGGTGGTATAAAACCCATACCAAATAAGCTCAATATTTTATTAGCTACGTTGGCCAGTCTCAACCATATGGACCTTATTTCTCCATCTATTGTAACATTTATTTGAGGAAGCCCCCATGTTTCATCCGCATTAATCGGAAAATCAATAAATGTATAGGGTTCATCAAAATCTACATCTAGGTTAAGTGTAATTGGAATTGGGAAAGATGCGAGAAACTGCAGGTTAATAGGGGATGTGCTATTTATCTTCATTACACCCGTCAGATAACCATCTATCTTTCTTATCCCTAATGTGGATTTATCGAAATAGATGTCGCCCTCAATGGTTGCATCTAATAAGCTGCCAGAAATGATGATTGGGTCCTTGTCTTCAATATAAAGATCAATGTTTATATCAAACTCAAGTTCTATATTTGCTTCAAATTCCGTTCTATATGATGGTCCCGTTTCCGTTGCAACTTTGAGCTTTAACTCACTTGTTGATAGATGAAAATCTATTGACCTTCCCTCTGTTTCAGCAAAGGTAAAATCAAAATTGTCAATTTTATATGTCCATACTGTTCCTTCCTCCCAGGTTGGCACATCATCGCCAAATAGAGCTGTTTTTTGCACAGATATATTTTCAACATTTTTATCTGTTATATTGCTGCCTGCTGAAACAAAAATGGTTACCAGCATCATCATGCAAATTAAGAACGCAACAATTTTACTTTTCATTTTATATACCTCCAATCTTCAAGCTAGGATCACCTAAGAGTTCCCATTCTTCGATAGTTTTTCTATCCACATCCATATTTCCAGGTGCTACTTCTCCAAACACAATGTTAAGATAATCTACAATTGCCTGACTATGTGCTTCTCCAAGAACCTCTTTGTTTTGACTAGCATATGCATGGAAGAATCGCGGATTGATCCAACCCCCAAGACCCTCAGTGCAAAATTCGTTGACATATCCGTAACCAAGACCAGTGTTCCCAATTGAAGCAATAGCTCCGCCGCCGCCTTCTAACATGAACCAAGAGCAGGTGTCAGATGGTACCCATTCCATAAACCAAAATTCATAATTAAGATACTCCATTCCATGTTCAAGAAGACCTTCTAATAGAAATTGCATTGTTACATTGAATTGAGCATTATGACAACCACCAACAATGACAATCGGAAGTTTATTGCCATTTGAATATTTTCTCATATCTGATAGTCCAAAACCATCGACCTTCTCCTCTTCAGTCTGAGCATCAGGAAGGAAATTAACCCAACTTGAAGGATTCCCATGTCCAGCAAAATGAATAAATCCAGAACCAGAACTTATTGCATTAGTAACATCCTCTTTACAATCCCATGTTCCAGAAGTCCAAAGTTTCTCTACATTAAAGCCGATATCTTCTAACAGATCTACAGTGATAGCCGTAGAAAGCTCACCTTCATAGACTCCCTCTTCAACGTTTCCTCGAGCAGGAGGAGAAGTGTCTCCAGATACCACATATGCATTTTTAAACCATGAGTCATCAGCTGAATTTTCATAGGTTAAAATTTTATTCACGGCAATATCTGCTTCCCACGAATATCGGAGAGGTATCCTTCCAACATAAACATCAGGATAGTAATCAATGATATCTTTATTAACGCCAAAAGAAGAAAATTCGGCAAACACACCGTTACCATTGGAGTCCCAATCGTCAAAACTACCATCATATTTGTAAATATCTGCATAATATAAATCACTGGAATAACCCGTTTCATAGCCTGATGCATCGTCAAGATTTGTTCTTCGGTCGGGCACGTACCACTCAAATGTTTGGCCTTTGCGACCGCCTGCAAGGAGCACATATTCAATGCCCCATTCTTCGATGGCATCCTTAATACGTAATTTAATATCTTCAGGATCGTCACGGCCATTATAGTTTGAGTAAATCTTATCAGTTGTTTCAAGTATTGTTTTTACACCAATGTTGTTTTTGTGATTCACCAATGGTTGTAGCTGTGATTCAAACTTCTTGTCAGTAATGATAAGCATATCATATTCATCAGCAGTTAGGAGAGAAGTTTTTGGTAGATTGTATTCAATCTTAATCTCAATATTTTCTGGAATGATTAGTACATCTGTTGCTGGAGAATATTGAGCATAACATTTAACTGTAAAATAAAGAACATGTTCTTTATCCTTTAATCCTGCCCCCATTTTTATGGAATAAAATTCAGAAGGATACATATCTTCGCTTGAATACACCAATTCATCTGGAATCACTTCTACCGACATCTTTGACAAAAGATTACTGGCCGATGGAACAGGTTTTGGTGAAGGTTGGATCTTCATGGAAAGATCATACTCCTTAATATCAGAGCTAATATCTGTATTAACAATTTTTGTTCCAAGAGGAAAGACAAATGTCTTAGACACGGACGGTATCACAGGTTTTCCCTCATCCAAAAGCATAGATGTCGATTCTTCAAAATCTACAGATAGATATTCTCCACTCACTTCAAAAACTGGCTCTGAAAGAGATATTGTATCTGCTTTTACAAACACTTCTGGTTCACTATCTGGTATAGCAACTGCTCCAAGTCCACTTATAATTAAAATTCCTACTATTAGTATTGGCAAAGTTTCTTTCATGATTTATGCCCCTTATGTATAGTATAATAATATATACTTTGTGGCTATATAAATATTTCCTACCTATCTACTTGGAATTAAGAAACTTAATGTGAGAAGTAAAGATCTACACGTTCCTTTTAGGTAAAACTTATAAAATGCCAATCTTTTCATACGACTTAACTTTATGAATAACAAAAAATTCATTGAAATATCAATTACACTTTTGTTACTTATGCTCTTTTTAATTCCCGCTAATAATTGTTTGGCTGCAGATAAAAATGCCATATACGTAGGAGGAGAGACAGATGGAAAATTTCTGTCCATACAGGACGCCATAAATAATGCACAACAAGGTGACATCATATATGTTTCTAATGGTATCTATCGTGAGAGCATTAGACTATATAAAACAGTACATCTCATCGGGGAAGAAAAATCATCTACAATAATAGAATACAATGAAAGTGGCGAAACTGTGTCTATAACAGCAGATGGATGTACTTTTAAGAGATTTACTGTAAGAAATTCTAAGGGCAAGGGTTATTCTGGCATAAATATTGAATCGGACAACAATGCAATAACAGATAATATCATTGAAAACAACAGCGATTGGGGCATCTATTTATACCATTCATCAAACAATGTTTTTGAGAATAATACATTTATAAATGACGGAATAAACATCGTAGGCAACATTACTGGTTGGAATACCCATATTATCAAAAACAACACAGTAAATGGAAAAAAGCTTTACTTCTACAAAAACATGGTTAACAAAACAATTTCACCTGATGAGCCTGGCCAAGTAATCATATCAAACTGTACTAACCTTACAATACAAGATATAACCATATCAAATGCAGATCAAGGCATTGTGCTTGGGTACTCTTCAACTTGTTCAATCATAAATACTAGTGTTTCTAATAGCATCTTTGGGATACGTTTAAACTATGCGTCAAATAATACTGTTACCGAAAATTTTGTAGGAAATAACGATTATGGGATTTACATTATACACTCCAATGACAACATGGTCTTTGAAAATGCAATACATTCGAGCAAAATGTTTGGCTGTTGGATATGCTGTAAATCTTATTTTAATACGCTTTATCTAAATAACTTTTCATTAAACAATAAAAGTGCATATGATACTTTTGACAATCAATGGTATAAAAACAAAATTGGCAATTATTGGAGCGATTATAACGGAACAGATGCAGATGGTGACGGTATTGGAGACGTGCCGTATGAGGGCATATTACCTAATGGGGAAAGCATAGATTTGTATCCTTTAGGTTTCTTCAAAACAAATGCCAAAGTGGGTAAAACATATGGGTTCGGACTGAGTATCGCCCTATGTGCGTTGGTTCTTGCCTTCATGCTAAAGAAAACGTGGGGTAGTTTATCAAAATAGTCGCTTTTATGATGGATTTTTCAAAATATTTGGCCAAAGTTGTTGGAAATTAACGGAAATGCTATATAATATTAGCAACAAAGATATATAATGTAATAAATATATAGCGAGTTAAGAGGTGACGTTTAAATGAAGAAAAACAAAATATTGGAAAACATATTGGTCATTTTGGTTGTGTTTTTTTTGATTGGGACCATACTACCATCTGGAATGGCAAGCATCGGACATCATGAGCCGTATACTAAAAAATTATTAGAAAATGCTGATGGAAAATTCTCTGAAAAAATGAAACAATCTTTTAATTTTAGAGATAACATAAAAAATATTTATAGAGGGTATGGCAAAAATCTTAAGCAAAGTGGGATTTTTACCAGTGTCATACATACAACATGTAATGATGTAGAAAAAACAAAGGAAGTATATTTTGGATTTTTTAATGACATTGATGTTGATGATAATGAAAACACAGGAATTAATGGTGCTGATATCCGGGTACAGTTCCTGATACTTCCATATATATTGCCAGATCCAAATCTTATTTTTGGTCTTCTTTTCACTGTAAATATAGAGCGAATTGGTGAAGAAATAAAAGATAAAAACTTCAAGTTTACTATGGATTTTGGAAACAATAACCTAGAGATGGGATATTGGTCTCCATCTAATGAAGGAAACGAAATTCCTAACTCCATACGAATATCCTGTATGTTATTTTTCAATCCCACTGAACAGACAAATGGATTGAAATTTTATGTGAACCCAGAATATTTAACTGGAAGAGAAGGCAAACAAATTGTATTCTATGCGAAACATACCAGTGAAGACACTGAGAAGATTTTTTCTTTTGATTTTGAACCCGCCATAGAAACACAAATGACTATCTCTTCAACACGAAATCAAGGTGAATGGAAATATCAATTTATTCGAGAATCGTCTACTGATGCGAAAATCACTGTTAATTTTACAAGAATAAAGGATGAAGAGGAAAAAGAAACAGTCTTTACAATTGATGAAATTCCTAAGGAACTATCCTTTTCTCTTGCGCTAACACCTTTGATCGATGGAGGTGGTAGCTTTCTGTATGAAAGTGATGAAATGTATGATGTTGAGGTGCTTGTTACATCAACTGAAATGGGAGTATGTAAATATGCTACTATTAAAAATACTCCACGAAAAATCAATGCTGAATGGACACCAACACGAGAAAATGGCTCATATTCCATTGTTGTAGATTCCGATGGGACTGATTTTATCCTCAAAGATTCTTTAACAAACCCAACTGTTAACCTAACCATACGTAATCTTGAAGATATCGATATGACTGCTCAATGGAATCTGACGAATCCGGGCGAATTTGTTGTAAAAAAGAATCCATCATTTAACATTGATATTGAGTTTTATATCGGCGAGTGGGTAGCAAAACTTAACGCTATGCCAGCAGCTGAGGACATCTCAATTTCATGGTACACCAATATTACAGGATATTTAGAATACGATACAAACTGGCAGCCATTGAATGAAATTGACCTTTTGATACAGGGAGAGGACCTTGGAATAAGAACGGTATCTGAAATGTTCAAAGCCGAAGATTTTCGTCTTGATTGGACGGTCTGGCCTCCTGTTGACTGGAATTTAGAGACAACTGGTGAAATTGAATTTACATCAATTTCCATTGAACTATATTTGCAAGGATCTTGGCATCATCTTTGGCCTTGGTAAACATCTGTTTCAAGGGTTTGAACTAGAACATTTAGCAATTGCTTCCGTTCAAGAAACTAGTTTGCAGCATTTATCACTTATATCTAATCCTAGCAATTACATAGATACAAATTATTGAAAAACAATAAGGATGATCTAGCAGAAATAAAAAAGAAAAAAAGGAAGAGAGGAGTTGCTTACCGATTTATAGCATTGTATAGATCAGTATCTGTGTACCTGTTGTGGAATCACTTGACGATCCTGCGGTAGCGGTTATTTCTATTGCACCAAGTCCCAAAAAGATTCCTGTACTTATGGTTACCTCTTCGTCTACTGCAATACCTGATATTGTTTCAGTGACTGTTTTGTTTACCATCCCTAAAATTCCGCCTGTCACAGTTATGGAGCATTCCACATTTGTTGCATCAGCAGTCCCTACGTTCTTTATGGTTGCAGTTGCACCAAGACCGCCAGTAAACCCTTCAATTGTAATAATAGGTTTGGCCCCTACTGCCCCATAATAAACTATATCATCATTGCCGCCGAAACATGCACCCAATTCACAGACGCCTGATGAAAGGTAATCTTCTGTTACTTGTCCTTCTACATCATTAATCATTGTAGGTTCGTCCCATGTAGCTCCTCCATCATCTGTCATGGAGTAGTAGATATTTTCATTTTTAATAAAGGTGCAAATTGCTTCATCTTCTCCTGTATGGGTTATCCTCGGAAATGTTTCGTCATCTGTTGTGGATGCTACAAAAATTGCATCGAAATTGTTCAGTCCATTATTAGAATAATAGCAGACTATATCTCCATCTGCTTCTGAAACAATAATGACATTGCTATCATAGGCGCTAATATCAGGATAACGGCTATTTTCAGAGGTTACTAGTTCTCCTGCTGTAACAAATCCGCTTTCACCTGCTTCTGCAGCAGAATCATCCTTACGGAATTCTAAGTTGTAACTTTCCTCGTCATCATTATATCGTTCCCATATTGCATAATTATGGTAGCGAACTGGATCTATTTCACTAGCTGCATTTTCACAGCCACCAAGGATATCTCCTGAGTCACTATCTATTAGCCAGCTAATTGTAGCATAGCCATCATCAGTTGCATACATCACATATGGACAACCATCTGCAGCGGGGTCGTTATATCCATTGTAGCCCGACATTGTGATGAATCCCCATCTCCATTCTTCTAGGCTATCATCCATTGCTGCAATAGATATTCCTTCAAACTCCATCATATCATATGATGACCAGTCCCAAGTACCAGCAACCCATGTTTCTGGGTCAGTTATATCCACAAAATCACATTGAGTCACATAACCATTTGTTGACCAATCTGGGGAAACTGTTCCATAGAATCGATTACCTGCTGAAAAGTCAACTGAGGGCCACATTGATTCTCCTAATTCCCAACCATATGCACTTTCATGCCAGGATGCACCGCCGTCTTGTGAGAATGTAAATGCTGTACCTGGAGTCTCTAAACTATCAAAACCGAGACAAATGTTAGATCCTCCACTTGCAACATCTGGATAGGCGCCATTATACAATGGATCAGCACTAAGTTGTCCTGGTGCATGTTTGAGTTCTTTTGCAGGCATTATTTCTGTCATTTCTACTCCAGATATACAAGCCTCAGTTCTATTCCAGTTAATGTATCTTTTTTCCTCGTTTGGTTTCTGCACTATAGCAGTAGCAGAAACTGCAATCATCAGCCCTGCAATAATCAATGTTATTGCATATATTCCAATATTTTTTTTCTTCATATTTTTCACCAATTTTGTCTGTATGTATCTAACAAATACTCATATTTTTCTTCACTTTACAATCTATAACTTTTTTCCTCCAATGTTATGGAAGATATCTATTTTCCATTACTTAAATGTTTTGTTTAATATAAGCAATATAAAATAATAACAGAATTTTATTAAATAAATTTATTAAAAAAGAAAATAAAAAAAGAAGAGAGGTGGGTAGTTTTATCTATTCTAATCATAATCCAGTTATAAAGAATAGAAGTAACTTTCCACTTGCTGTTTCTGTATCAGATGGTCCTTCAGCACTTTGTGCAGTTATTGTTACATCTATAGGGCCAAAACCTAATGGGAATCCTGATTTAATTGGGACGGATTCGCCAACTGCAATGCTTGAAATTGTGTCAGTTTTCTCAGCGCCAAGAAATACTGTACCATCTAATGTGATACTCCACTCTACATTTGTAGCATCAGCATCTCCATTGTTTGTTACAACTGCGCTAACTCCTAAACCACCGGATATTTGTTCAATGTCTATTTTTGGTTGTGGGATGTATTGAGTTACATCATAATAAACATCATAGTTTCCGTTTCTAGAGTCAGTCCAAACAATACCAACAGAATCGATGTGACAAGTACCATATTGTCCAACAACAGTTCCATCTATTTCGTTCTTTTGTACAGGAGTGCCCCATGTTGCTCCACCGTCAGTAGATTTTATGAAGTAAAGGTTTCCACTCTCTACGTATCCGACGTATACGTCATTTCCAGACATATAAACAGTTGGATAGCTCCCCGCATCTATCTCAGATACTTGGAATTCAATTTCTTCTTCATATTCCTTTACAACATCGCTACTATATGCACATTTTACCATTCCGTCCTGTGAATAGACAACACAGACTTTTCCAGCATCACCTGAAACATCAGGATCTTCTGCGTTTTCTGTTGCAATCCAATTTTGCCATGGCCAGCATTCGATATCTGCATATTGGTCCATTCCTCCAGGTCCGCCGCCATTGGTTTGAAGAAGTTCCGGATCAGTAGTAGTTGCCTTGAAAGCAATCTTATCATCAACTTGCATTACCATGTACATGCGTTCTACACCAGTTTCAGCCTCGATATTGCTTGCGGGAGTGGTTTCAAGGATTGATCCTCCATCATAATAAAATCCACCCATATCTGGATGCTCAAAATCGATATCCCAATATCCTAGGCCAGGGCAACGATAAAGATCATAATCAGGTTCATCGCAAATATATGGAGTGATTGCCCATTCAGACACACAAGTACATGATGTCTCATAATGTTCTGTTGCACCTGTACCAGAAACACCATATATCGTAACGTCTCCAGCATTGACAATATTTCCCTCCAACCAAGTCATTCTTAGATTGTACATATCGCCAATTGCATCTATTGCACACCAGAAAGTTTTATCAATAGCTGGATTGTATGATATGTCCCCTGATATAAGCTCACCGGAACCAGAGTCCCAATTTGTGGAATCAAAATCATATGCCAAATACCATGTAGCTCCATCATCGTCTGTAAAAACTAACTCACTGGCGATGGTGAAGGTGTCCTTAACTTTTTCATAAACAACAAGGATGTTTCCTCCACCGTCCTTTAGTATCTTTGGGTTTTGATCATCTTCATCAGGATTGTCTGCCGTTATTAAAATATTGCCTGCAGCTAATGATCCTGCATTTGAAATCGGTGTATTCGTTGGAACTATTTTAATGGATGTTGAATTATCCGTTGTTTTGTTAGTGACTACTGCTGAAGCTGGCATAATTAAAGCCAGTGTAACAACAACCACTAAAGCTGCCTCAATAAATATTTTTGCCTTTTTTGCTTTATTCATAAGGTTTCCCCTACCTTATATATATTAAGTAATGTATAAATGTTTCGCTTTACCCATAATTTTTATACAATTAATAGTTAAGAGGTAAAGCAAGCCACAATATAAAGAAATATTTGTATGTTTAATTAAAAATTAAAAAAAAAGAAGAGAGGTGGGTAGTTTTATCTATTCTAATTATAATCCAGTTATAAAGAATAGAAGTAACTTTCCACTTGCTGTTTCTGTATCAGATGGTCCTTCAGCACTTTGTGCAGTTATTGTTATATCTATAGGACCAAAGCCTAATGGGAATCCTGATTTAATTGGGACGGATTCACCAACTGCAATGCTTGAAATTGTGTCAGTTTTCTCAGCGCCAAGGAATACTGTACCATCTAATGTGATGCTCCACTCTACATCTGTTGCATCGACATCTCCATTGTTTGTAACTACTGCACTGACACCGATACCTCCGGCTATCTGATCTATTTCAATTTTTGGTTGTGGTATGCTCACTAGTCCTTCATAATAGATATCCCAATCTTCGCCTCTTTCATCTACCCATACAATTCCTGCTTCATGTATATCAACAGAATTTTCCATTGCAACAACAGTTCCATCGACATCGTTTATTTGCTCTGCTTGACTCCAGGTTGCTCCACCATCCTCTGATGTAACTTTAAATAAATTTCCACTAGAGATGTATGTAACATAAAGCGTTGTTCCAACTGCACATATGTCTGAAAATCCTCCTGAAGCTACTGGTGAAGTGTCCCATGTTTCTCCATCATCACTACTATGTGCACATTTTACCTGTCCTTCATCTGTATAAACAACAGCTACATTTGTGCCATAGCCTGCAATAGCAGGGTTTGTTCCTGTTCCAATGGTACTCTGGAATGGAGTGTATTCATAATCATGTTCAACAGTTGGGTCGACTTTTTTCCATATCACGTCATTGGTTTCATGATTATAGACTACTGTATGATATATCTCTCTATCTACAACCATAAAGTAATCAGGGTCTGCGGCTGGTGCTGTCTGTTCAAATTCCTGGCAATCATAGAAAAATACGCCACTACCATCATTGCGAATATCAATATGGCCAAAAACTGGACATTCAGGTATGGTTCCACATAGATCATTTAAACATATATGAAATATCATTGGTCCAAACATGTCAGGATAATATCCTCCCTGAACAAAACCACCATCCGCAATACATGAGTAATAAGAATCTTGTCCAAAATCAGTCCAGGAATAAATTGGCCAATCTCCAAAATCTCCAGTGATGTCTTCAATTTCATAATAGCCAGCTAAATCATCAGCTAAAGAGAAATAGACACCAACAAGACCCTTGAAATCATCAGATTCAGGTCCTACGATTAGTGCAGTATCAAAACCATAATCATTTCCAGAGAGTGTTAGAACCAATCCATTATCATACCATGTTTGCGCATCAGATGGATCATCAGAATAACTTATTCCAAAATATGATTCACTGAAACTCTGTTCATTTGTCCAGGATATTACAACATTACCATCTAAATCTTTAGTAATTGCTGGTATATAATCATCACCTTGGAATGGTGTCGCCCAAATGTCATCTCCTGCAAAAGTATTGGCTATTGTTTTTTTCTTTAAATTGCCTTGGTTATCAACTCTCTCAAAACCATAGGCATTGTCTACATTGTTAGTGACTACTGCTGAAGCTGGCATAAGTAAAGCCAATGTAACAACAATCACTAAAGCTGCCTCAATAAATATTTTTGCCTTTTTTGATTTATTCATAAGGTTTCCCCTATTGTATATATATTAGGTAATGTATAAATGTTTCGTAATGTTTTGCTTGAATTTGCTTGAATTTTGTTAAAAACAGAGAGCCATGTTGTCCATCTCTAGAGTGTTAATACATTTTGCACTATTACAATATTATATAAATGGAAAATGTGTAGTGAAAAGGTATAGTATGTAGTAAATGTTACATAATAGTGGTATTAGTATTAAATTTGGATAACATTGGGAGTATTTTCCTAAGATACCTAAGATAGCATGATAACATAAGCTTGAATATTAATTACTATCAAACATTAAAGAATGATCTAGATAAAATGATAAAGGTAAATTATTTATACATCAAGTATCATATATATTTAATATATATATCAGATTAGGGGGCAGAATAAATTGAAATATAGAAAAAACATAAAAATAGACGCTGTTGTTTTAACAATACTGCTGCTTGGAACAATGTTTCTTGTTCCTGCAGGTTCGATAGGAGTGGAAAAGGAAAAAAGTTTGCTTGTCAATGAAGATGCAACAATCTTCCGTGACCCAATTGCTGAACCTACCAAAGATACTATAGATTTAGGTCCATTTTGGCTTGACAATAAATATATCATTCAAGATCCTTATTCAGAGGAGCCGCTAAATCTTGATGGCGATGACTTTGATGATGCAGGAACCCGAAGGGATGCAGGAGATAAGATCTCTCGAGCTACTGCTTTATACCCAGGTGAAATGATTGATAATACTCCTGGCAGAGGCAGAACTGGGAAGATTACATCTAGTGGTGACGAAGATTGGTATTTCTTCTCTGTGTGTGAAGGTCAAACTATCGAAATGTCATTTTTTGCAACTGACAACTATGATCTTTATCTTCATAATGATGCCGGAGATGAAATGGCCACTTCTACTGGACCAAGTACTACAGAATCAATTACATACGTAGCAGAATATAGTGGATATTATTATATGGCAATAGTTCCAGGTAGCGATTCAGGTGATGGCGAGTATACTTTTGATGTTTCTTTATCTAGTCAAAATGATGCTGGCACCGGAAGTGATGCTGGTAACTCGTTTAGTGGTGCCACTACAATAAGCCCTGGTGAGTATTACGGATACGTTGATATGAATGATGAGCAAGATTGGTATAAATTCAATATTAATTCTGGCCAAGGCATCCACTTTACTTTAGAAATGAAAAAACTTGCCTACCTATCCGACTTTGATATTTCGTTGTATAATCCTAGTGGAGAATTGGTTTTTGAAGAAGATTACTACTATGATGATGAATTGCTTTATCCTGCTGACGAGTCGGGAGAATGGCGAGTTAAAATTGATATTTTCCCAGGGTACACAGATATCCCTCAACCGGTTGATTGGAAATACTACACATATGGATCTGGTGCATACAAGATGAACTTTGCAGTTGAATCAAGCGCGCCATCGCCCCCTGCTCCAATACCTCAACCTGATATCACCCCTATTGCAAAAAGTTTCATAATAACTAATGATCCAAATAGCAATAATGACGAATATGCCTATCTTTCATCAGTACCCGCTTGTAACTATTACGAAGGTGGACAAAGATATTTAGCCCCAATTTTCTATGAGGGCGATGATACGCCTACAAATTGGTTTGGAGTGGATGCTGACAGAGGAACGGTTGACGACACGACACAATATCTAATAGATGATTGGAATGCATACCTTTCGTTGCATGAAAAGGTAGCAGTTGAATACACAGTACCTTCTGACCCAGTAACAGCAGCTGCTGAAATAGCAACTCAAGGTTGGACCTCATCTGATCTTGCAGTTATTGCAGTAGATGGCAGTGAATTCGAAGATAGTGTTACAACGTTAGTTGAAAAAACAACAACATTAAAACGGGAAGTGGAAGTCGAAAATATTCAAAGTAGCGATCCTGCTTTTAATACTGAACTCCAATATACTATGTTTTTGAATGAAAAATGGGGAGCAATTCAAGTTGAAATACATGATATAACAGGATATCATGCCAACGACGACGCGAATTTCTTAACATGTTATTTCCCCAAGTTTATGAATTTTGGAGGGGATTGGTGGCCCGTTCCATATGACGGTAGTGGAGATGGCATAGATGTTTATTATCCGATTGCAGAACCTGGAATTTGGGGAACAGGCTCTGATATAACATCTGATGATTGGTCCCATATCACTGTGAAAAAGTTTGCGGGAGATCGGTATACCCTCAATGTTGATGATTCAGAATCTGTACTAAGTGTTAAAACTCAAACTGACTCTCCATCTGATTTGATTGTATTTCTTATTGATCCTGAAGGATATCTAATATCACCTGATATTCCTCAATGGAATGGACCTGTAAATCCAATACATGAATGGAATGGATTAGAAAACCCAGTGGACAATCCATGGAGAACTTGGAATCCTGAACCACATCTTGATTTTTCAGTAGAAGCACTTCATCCTGATGAGGGGAAATGGACAGCAATAGTAGTACCAAGAAATTCTGAGGGTTCAGATGTGACATATACAATTACGGCGGAATTACGAGCAACCCATTCGCGAGCGGATGCATCAATATCTGCAGCTAATGCAGCAGTTATTGCATCGCAGGAACATGCTCCATTATTGTACGTCAATTCGGACAGCATTCCATCTGCAACATCTAATGCATTAAGTCAGCTTGGCGTTAGCAAAGTCATATTTGTTGAAAGAGGCAATATTGGAGCGGATGTGAAAAATGATTTACCAACCATTGACGCAGATCTAACGACTATGCAAGATATTGTTGACTATGTCAAAGGATATGACAACTCTGAAAATTATATTACCATAACTTCAATTAAATCCGGAGATGGATACTTTGCCCCTGCTGCAATGCTTGCTGCATATCATTGCTCTCCAGTTCTTAGAATAGGAGAGGCACCGGAAAATCCAGCAGGTGTGGCTGACAGAATAGAAACTTGGAGACTTTGGTCAGGAGATTATTATCATGGTTCGAGATCAACTGGACATCTTCCAGATCACAATGAACCCTTAGCTGGAGAAGGAGAATGGTCTATAAAATCCCTCTTTGACGCATTTTTATATGCAATCTCTGGAGGATCATCAGGAGGACTTCCGCCTTTGGGAATGGATGCAAAAAGATATTGGAATGAAGAATTGCATGATGGAATATACAATTATATCAATAGCCTAGGGCTTGACCAATCTGGAAAAGAAGGATACTGTTTCGTAGCACCTCGAAAGGACATATATATCCCGGCTCACTCAGTTATGTTGGGCAATAACTCATATGCAGGACACATTGTAGGAATCACACCAGCGTATACTTCTGCAATGGTATTAAGAAATATATTATATCCTGCAGTAATCTTTGCAAACCCGAATCGTGATGTCACAACTTCTCAACTTATGAACTTTGCAGATGGTGGTCAATGGACAACTAACGATCACGAGACAACACCAGCTTACTCAAGTAGAAGTGTTAAGAAATCATTTGGATCTCATTTTAGAAACTACGAGGGTCATTGTTTATGGGATGCTCATCTTCAACGTTTAAATGAAGGTGCAAGTGCTATGTATTATGCAGGACATGGAACTGGTGGAAGTGGAACATCTGCACAATTTGACCAAACAGAACATTGTAACTACCCAGAACAAATATGGTGGGATGCATGGCGTGGTTATTCAAAATATGATAATTGGCAGATTGTCAGAAACAATGGAAGAAGTTGGTATAATGCTGAACCACCATCCTTGTATGACATTATTCACTATGACTATGCTGACGAATTATTTGAAAATCTAGGAAGCAATGTAATATTCTATCTTTCATGTACAACCGGTGATGCGTTTGGACCAATGGTATATCTTGATCACGGAGCATCTTTCTTCTTTGGTAATGCAGGATCGGGATTAACTCCACAGGAAGATTTAATGGACAATATCGTCTTTGATAGTGTTATGGTTGATGGTGTTTCAATAGGCCTAGCATATTCTAATGAAGTTTGGCGTCATCTGCGAGATTTTACAACAAAAGATCCAACGTCAATGTACGGTTCTTCATCTCTTACTGTGACAACAGTTCAGTGCCTATACGGAGATCCAGATCTTATCGTATATAGTCCTGAGTGGACATCACCAGAACCAATAGATGCTTAAAGCATCTACCTTTTTCTCTTTTTTTATTTTTTAATCATATCAATTCTATTGGTAACCTGCTCAGTTAATTTATTGAAGTGCCAACTGACTAACATGTATATCCCTCGTTGATTCTGATTGTAAAGAAAAATGTCAATAGGTATGTCTACCACCAGCCACTTCCCACTTCGTTTACTATAGAGCAGGTAGAATTCCTTCTTTAAAATATAAAAACAATTAAACAATAAATTCTTTATTTTCAAATAAATATGAGAAATGTTTGCAGATTCTAATTGAAGAAATGGAACATTATTAGGAACGTGGTTTTTCCATTAAAAAGCAGGGAGTTTAGGGGCAAAAATACCCTTTTAAACCATTATATATTAAATACTACAATTAAATACTACAACAAAATGAAAAACAAAAGCACAGTAGCATCTACAACTTTTGCATCTGAATTCCCTTCATAAATGCTTACATCCACTGTTACCACTGTTTTACCTATGCCTGTTATCACATCTGAACTTATTGTCACCTGATTCCCTGGAGGAATACTTTCAATCAAACCTGATGTTGTTTTACCTGAAAATATTGCACCACCATTTAATGTAATGTTCCAATTAACGTCTGTAGCCTCTCCTCCCCCAATATTTTTTATAACGGCGTTTATTCTGAACGCCCCACCAGTTATAACACCTATTTCAATTTCTGGCCCTATGATATTCATAACTAATGGTTCTGACCAATTACTTTCGATTTCACATACGTCTTTTGCTTTTACTGTAATTTCATATGCTCCTCTTTCAGTCCAGTCATGAGCCGCTGTTATCTTCTCACCAGAATCATATGGGCCAACCCATCCACTATCCGTACCATCGCCCCAGTCAACAAAATATTTGACAACATCGCCATCTTGATCGGTTGTTGTGATGTTATATGTGTATTCATTTTCTTTTTTGCCAGAGGTGGGACCATCTATAACAGGTACCTCTGGAGGAGTGTCATCATCATAAACAATTACGGTAAAACCTTCTGACCAATCGCTTTCATAGCCATATTCATCTTCGGCCTGAGCCTTTACTACATAGGTGCCAGGAACATTCCAAAAATGGGATTTACTGGCAGGCATACCATTATCCACAAATTCTGTGAAATTGCTATAGTCATGAGATCCTTCAGCATCCCAATCAAATTTATATCTTATTTCGTGAAGATCGTTAGGGTCTGTTGCATTTGTAGTGTATGTACCAGAATCACCTATATGCAGTGCAATTGGCCCGTTAGGGATGCTTGGGGCATTTGGATCACTGTTTGGATACATAACAATATTTCCCATATCGTTATACTCGCCGCTTACAATACCTGAAGATTCTCCTGACCAACCGCGATGACCACAGCAACCTGTAGCATAAACAGTGAACACTGTACTGTCAGGCCAATTTGGACCAGGATCACCGCAATCAACTTGCCAGTTTCCACCAGAATAAACAGAGGTACGTAGAGTACCTAATGAACTAACAACATCCACTAGTGCTCCTGCGGCAGAGCTGTCATCACTGTATGTTGCAGTTCCATAAATTAAATGCGCGGAAGTTTGTTGAAAAAAAAATTTATTTAAAATAGGATATTTTTGAGTTAATCTTTCAAATAATTGTGATAATAGATCAGATCTCATATCTTCAGGCATACTAACTTCAAGTGTTCCCCATTCACCTTCAGCTTGGTAATAATCCCATGCCTTCGCTTTAATAATATATGTTCCCTTTTCTTCCCAAGTATGACTTATGCTTACTTCTTCATCAGATTCATACGGGCCAATATATGTTGTATTGGTGCCATCACTCCAATTGATGTAGTAATATATGTCGTCACCTTCAATATCTGTTGAAACTATCGTATATTCCTGTTCTTCACCTGCCTTTCCAGTTATGGGGCCCGTTATATCGGGTGCACCTGGCGGCTGATTAGCTATAGTAGGATAACCAGCATTCTTCCATGCAGTTATTCCACCAAGCATATTATAGATTATTCCATTAAATCCATTATCAACAAGAATATTTGCCGCATCAGTACTCCTGCCGCCAGACAGGCAGTAAAGAATAATCTCCTCACCTTTATATAATGATATAAACTCTTGTAATATGCTTTCATCGCTCCATTCGCAAACACAATGATGTCTTGGATTTTCAGGAGAAGGGATGTCTATGTGTTCGCCTGCCCATTCTACATCGGTTCTAACATCTATAGGTAGTTGAAGACCATTGGACGTGTCATTTAACAGAGTCCAAGCTTCTTCAACAGAAATGTCTGTATATCCACTTAATAAATTATTGGTGACAGGTGTGTTAAATGTTTGTTTCATTCCAACACTCAACACATTTACAGTTGATCCAAATATAAGTCCAATCAACAGAATTGCAATACCAACAACTAAATATTCCTTGGGTCTTTTATTTAACAATTCAATTTCTCCAAATATTAATCAACTTATAATTATATAAACATTTATCAACTTATAATATTTTTGTTAATCATTTAATAAAGAATGAATAAAAGCGATTATTTGAGTAATTTTTACAATTCAAGTAGTTGTCTCAAGATTGGAAATATATATAGGTGATTTTGCAAAAATCGCAAGAATGGTGTGTTTCTGTTTTTTGGCATGCTGATCGGCAGTGGATCTGACCATTCGCTTTCTGCTTCGTATACGTCTTTAGTCTTTACTTTAATTTCATAATCTCCTTTTTCACTCCAAATATATGAAGCATTTACGATAACTCCAGATTCATAAGGACCAAGCCATCCACTCGTATTTCCATCTCCCCAGTCCCATAGATAGTAAATCTGGTTTTGATTTGGATCAGTGGTATCACTTGAATATGTGTATTCAGTATTGGCTTTCCCATTTGTTGGGCCATTTGGAGTGCTTGGTTTATTTGGTGGATAGTTCTCAGCAACAGCTACAGTTGTTGAGTCTGTTGTCTGAATGTCCTTTCCATCAGTAACTGTTAAATTGACAGTATATGAACCAAGCAAACTGTAGCTATAATCAGGGTTTTGCTCGTTTGAACTATCGCCATCACCAAAATCCCATTCATATGAATATGGTGGATAACCACCATACGCTAGTCCTTTGAAACTAATTGATATGTTTGGTGGACCTTCATAAGGACCATTTGCATCAGCTACCAGCTCATTTGTTATAGTTACAGTGGTTTGATCTTCACCTTCGTGCCCGCCATCGTCACGAACGGTTAAACTAACAGTATAATTGCCTATCGAATAATAGGTATATACGGGATCTTTGTCACTTGATGTATTGGTACCATCCCCAAAAATCCAAAGCCATGTATGTGGAGATTTTCCTCCATCAACACCTCCATCAAACTGTATGGGTTGATCAACAACTCCATAATATGGTCCATTGGCATCGGCAATTACAGAAGTCGATACTACCTTGAATGAATCATATGCTGTAACACTATAGTCATGAGCCTCAGCTTTAACAGAATAGTATCCCAAACCATTTGCAGTATAAAACGTGCCATAGTAACCACTGGATGAAGTTGAAATGCAAATAGAAAATACCGTTTCTCCGCCATATTTAACTTCGACACAAACTGAACCGCTTACCCCATTTCCATCATTTTTTAGATAGCCTGATATCTGTACAGTCTCCCCAGGATAGTATTCTGAATGATCAGTACTACATGTAAGAGTATACACCATTGACGCATTAAGTAATGGAACTGTAGCGAGTAAACTGATTATACAAATGATAGTAGTTATTTTTTTAGTTTGATGATATCTCTTCGGTCTTTTTTTTACTATCATTGTATTTCACATCCAAATATTTGCTCTATTATGGCGTTGGAATATTAAAGGTTTTATTAAACAATGGTGCGAAGTAATGAACAATCATAGTACGCGAAAATCCAATAACTATAGCCGGGCATAAGAGTATCTGAAAATTCGTATCCTTGGGTAGCACCATTCCATCCAAATACAACATCATTTACGTAACCAGCTGTTACTGCATCAGCCCAGTTATAATCAGTACCGCCATAGTTTACAAGAACATCTGCTTTGTCTACTGACTGATCGTCTGGGGCACCAACGATATTCCAATTTACCTCGAGATTTGTTATAAAACCATCAGAAATTGCACTTACTTCTGGTGCCAAAAGTTCACAGGCATTATAAGCATATATCCAATAACCATATCCTGGTTCAAGGGTATTTGCAAATTCGTATCCTTGGGTAGCACGATTCCATCCAAAGATGACGTCGTTTATAATGCCAGCTGTTACTGCATCAGCCCAGGCATGGTCAAGACCGCTGTAGTTTACTATGATGTCTGCCTTGTCTATTGACTGGTTAAATGGTAGTGATATAAAATTCCAATTTTGCGATAAATCAGCTATGTGTGGTGAAACAATTTCAAATGTATATGTGCTCGATGTGTTCTGATTGCCATTAACATCCTCTGCCCAAATATGATAACTATAGGTTCCAATCATTGAATAAATATCGTTTAAATAATAGGTATCGCCGCTATCTTCAGCCATTGTTTCATTTGCAGAAGACATGTCGGGATACGTAATTACTGCTTTAACTTGATCTACATCACTATCATCAATAACATCTGCAGAAGTATTTACATAATCTCCGGACGTTTGAACCGGCGGAGTTGATAAAACGTTAGATATTTCAGGCGGGTTATTATCCAAAACAGGAATTGCAATTGTTGATTCATCAACATAATAAGCATCAAATGGGTTAGTGCTTGGCGGATAGGAATATCCCTGATGCCAATCATCATTAAATACTGCTGCAACAACCATCGTATTATCTTGAGTTATTGATCCAAAACCATAATCGTTTCCATTCCAAACAGTAGAGCTCTGCCATGTATTACCGACTCCTATTGATATATCTTGATTAAAAGCATAGTTCAGAAACGCAAAACCATATGGTTGATTATTTGTATCATGCCAGTAGGTAGAATTTTTTTCTATAACATAAACTCGAATGTGTCCATCATATGTCGAGGCTTCATTATTCTGAACAGAAACGCTAATCTGCATAGTTGCACTTCCCAGCCAATTAGCTGATAATTGAAGATCAACATCATATACAGAATAAACCTCACATTGATCTATTGCTGAATTGTAATTAGCTTGTGCAGAAGAAGTGCTACCTGCTCCAACAACTACCTGATATCCACCATCAAACCAGACGGTTGGGTATCCATAAAGATTATATTCACTGAATCTTGATGAGGAATATGAATTTTGAGCGACAAATGTAACTACACATAAATCTTGTGCCCCGCCCCAGTAAATATTTTTCAATGCTTGATTTGCATATTTACAATAGCCACATGTAGTAGAAGTACCATATTCAGCAAGTACTGTATGAGTCCCCTTTGCTGTTGAACTGCTTACTGGCTCATCATAAAGATCAACTACTTTGTTTGTTTCTTCTATTTCGCTTGAAAAACTTGGTATGGTTACTAGAATCAACAGCGTCGTTATTGCTAAAATTAGCACTTTTTTTGATAATATGTACCTCATATTGTTTCACGCCCCATAAATTGGTTATCTATTATTAATTATATAAACGATTGTTAATTATTTAAACTTTTTGTACATCTAGAAACTCGTGTACTGAAGAGAAGCACTGAAATCATCTAGATTTTAAAGAAAAAAAAGGCAAAGTATCAACCGTGACAGAATATATCCAACTAGAACTGGTTAAATCAACTCATTTTTTTCAATTTTTATACACAGATCGAATCTTTTTTTCATATCGGTATTGCTGAAGTGACATTGATCACTGGAATTGATGTTATGTCGTGTGTTTCTATTATTCCTGTGATTTTATACATGCCTTTATCAATTGTTACATTAACTGGAATTTTTATCAGCACACAATATAGGGGATTGGAAGAATTGGAACTGCAAAGAGCAGCAACATATGATGAACTCATATTATCCCCAAAACCCTCATCTACATAACCTTCTGTAGTGATTTCCTTTCCTAAGTAAGTATCAAGATGGTTTTCAAGCTCTTCTAAGGATATATAAATATTAGCTTGACTTTCATCATTTTCTTCATCAATACATCCACTAAATCCGCCTGTCAAAAACAGAACAGCAATTCCGGCTATCAAAAATTTTCTATTTGAATGCAAACAACTCTCTCCAAATTTTTATTATGAATTATTCATATGTATTTTCGTAAATGTTATTATTCTTTGCTCCACAGCATTGTTCTATGTTTTTTGTGTTGTTAATTAGTACATTTTGTTTAATTGTGTTGTATTGTACATCCTTAAGTCGAACTGCCTCATTATTATTTGAAAAAATGTTACTTGAAATCACGTTATACTCTGCTTTTTCAAATATGAGGGCGCCAAATTGACTATTTAATGATATATTATTTGACAAGATTTTGTTATATGATGATTGCCATATTTCAATACCATTCTGGTTATTAAATATCATGTTTCTGGATATTATATTATTTCTTGAATTGGGTAAAATTTGAATGCCATAGCTAGTATTTGATATGTAATTATTAGATATTGAATTATTTGATGAATCGATTTCGATGCCTTTTATGAACCATGTTGAACCAAATTTTTTCATACTATTTGTTATTGTGAATCCTTTAATTGTGCATTGATTCTTGCTGATTGCAATAATATTTCCAGAATCGTTTTTATGGTAGTCAATGATTGTTTTATCCTTGCCATCGCCTATCAAATGGATTGATTTGTTTAGTATGATGCTTTCATAATATGTTCCCACATATACATGAATCGTATCGCCCTCAGATGAGGCATCAATTGCATCTTGAATTTTTAAATAAGTGCCTTTGCCCTCTATTACAGCACAGTTAGATAGAGAACCATTATTCATACATCCTGTTAAAAGCATACTAAAGAAAATTAGCAGTATGACACACAATGTTGTTTTTTCCTTCATATCATTTTCCTTCTTATAGTAAACATATTAACGAAAAATGCCTTAAAAATCTATTTTTCATTTTTGATTTGATTAAATCAACTATACGGTTCTGTCAAAGGAAATTCGTCTGTGTTACTTTCTCCTGAAATCTCGTACGGCGTGTCCCATATGCCATCACCATCTGCATCTTTTGCATCAGGATATTTTTCTGTATAATCGCCCCAATAATTTCCTATATAATTAAAATTCCATTGATTTGAGTAGCTGTCCTGCGCATTATTAACATTTCCAGATAGGGTATTTTTGTATATCCAATTGTTGTTTGATGAACAACAAACATAAAGTCCCTTATCATAATTATTTATAATCTTGTTCTCAAAAACTTTATTGTACTTTGAAGTTTTGATACGCATGCCATCATCATTGTATGAAAATGTGTTTTTCCACAGTGTATTGTAACTTGAGTGATCTCTTGCATAAAGCCCATAATGGGTATTGTTAGTTACAGTATTTAACGAGATATTGTTGTAGATAGCAGATATTAAATAAATACCGTTTTGATTGTTTAATATTGTATTATTGGTAACATTATTTTTTTGTGACTCTCGATGGAAATATATTCCATATGTATTGTTTAAGATGAGATTATCTCTAATGACTACATTGTTTGAATGAACATAGATTCCTGCATCATATAAACCATCCCCACCATTTTGTATTGTAAATCCACTGACCTTTGTCCAGTTGGCAGAAATATGGACGATATCTCCTGAATTGTTACCATCAATAAATGTAGTTTCTCTTCCAGCGCCTATCAACTCAATTGATTTGTTCACATCAATATTCTCAGAATACGTTCCACTATAAACAAATATAGTATCATTATCAGAAGCATTATCAATAGCACTCTGTATTGTGGGATAGTTGCCTTTACCAAGGATTTCAACATTGTTTATCAGAGGGGATTTATTATTCTGACTGTGCTTTATTTCTACACATCCACTGAAGGCAGCGATCAATATCACTATGAAAATCACATACGTGAACATTTGTCTGCACATACGTCTAACTCCATGTTTAAGATGAATGGATAATATTTAAACATCTCATCATCCATCTGACACTTCTTTTGAGGGGGGCCCTGTCGTTATTTCTAAATGATTCACATCCTCAAAATAATCATCGTTAAAATCATACTCATATTCAAAAGTCCATGTACTTCCCACTGGGAGTTTGCTAAAATTATTCAGTTGTTCCAAAGTTAGAAAGGTATTATTGCCATCATAGAAAATAAGGTTAACTATAACAGAATTAAGAACATGATCTGCTATGTTTTTTACCGTGCCGTTTATCCTATACCTAGCCTTGGTAAATTCGTCAGCCAAATAGATTCCTGCATCATTGTGGACAATTTCAGGTAGATCATTAGGGTAAAAACCATCGCCAAAGTTTGTCCAATTGGTATTATAACTATATGCCTCTGTGATGATGGAATATTCGATTACCTTCAATTCATCAGTGTTATTGCCATTATTATCGTTTATTTCTACACATCCGCTAAAAGTTAGTACACTGGCAATAAAAAATGTCACCAATATCTGCCATTTCATATCAATCACCCTATTAAAGTATTAGTCTAATTTTTGGTAGTTGCTTCATTTAAATTATTTTCTATTATGTTTGCATAATTTATAAGTGTTTCTTCTGTAGGAACAGTTCCAAATAATATGACCACCACATTTTCAATTTTGAAGCATAACAAATATATAGACAAATTTCCAATGGTATTATTTTTTCCAAAATACAAGTCTTCGCCTATGGAATCTGTCTGTGATTCTGGGAATTGTCCACTCAAATTTATCCCGACAACCTCAATAAATTCACTTGCCTTTTCGTTGGAATCTAATTTAACTAAAGTTTGAGCTACATCATATTCGCCAAAGGAAAACCATATTTCATATTTCTCAAGCACATACCAACCATCCAATATGAGGCCTTCTTCAACAGTATATGGTTCGGTTTCATGTGTTTCATCAATAACCTTACATTCTTTACCTATGTCATCTAAAGTTAACGCAAGAGTGTTAAGTGATACATTTATTCCACTTGTTTTTTCCTCGACACATCCGCTTAAACTGGCAAGAATCAAAGTAAAAAAAATCCCGGTTGTTATTAATTTTATTTTCATTGTTTTTCACCTGATAAAGGTAAATATCAGTATTGCTTTAAAAACATAACCCTAAAATAATATTGGTCAGTAACCTAAAGCTTATGCCTTTCTACCGAATAGATCTTAATATGTAACAAAGAATTAAAGCCGCTGTTTTAAGGACAGTGTTTCATACCATTGATATCTATCTTTAGATGGCAAAGTATATATGAATGGGAATCTACTTTGGTTGCTGAAAAAATGAGAAAAGAATCACTTGGCAAATTAGGCATAGTTTTGATCATTATCACTTTGTTGTCAATAAGCGTTTATCTTTTAAATCAACCAGAGTCCAATGAGGATAATCAAACCAATACAAATGGAGATTTTAATCTTGACAATTATTTTTCGCCTGAAATGCTTTTAAATTCATCAAGAATGGCAGGAAACTATCTAATCAATGCAACTAGTGATGAAGGGGTCTTTGCCTATATGTATGATGCATTGCATGATTCAGTAAACGTCAGTCAATATAATATTCTAAGACATGCGGGAACTACATATTCTATGCTTCAATTGTATAACGTCACTAAGGACGAGCGATTGTTAAACAAATCCCAAAAAGCCATAGATGTCCTTCTAGATTTTGAAAAACCATACGATAATGCCAGTTGCATCGTATTTGGCGATAAGATCAAACTAGGGGGAAATGCCCTTGCAGTTATTGCCTTAGCAGAATACACAAAAGTCACAGGCAATGATATTTTTCTGTCATCTATGCAAAATCTAACTAAATATATAAAACAATCACAAAAGGAAACTGGCGAATTTCTATGCAAACGCTACTATTCCACTGGGGAAGTATCGGACTTTGTATCGCAGTATTACCCTGGTGAGGCTTTGCTTGCCCTCTGCCGGTTATATTCCCTAGATAACAATGAAACATGGCTTGACGTGGCTGAAAAGGGTGCTCAATACCTTATTTTAGTACGAGACGGGAACATTTCAACATATGGCCTGGTTCACGATCATTGGTTGCTTATGGCTCTTAACGAGCTTTACCGGTACAGAAGCAATCCTTTGTATCTCAATCAAAGTATGCGTATTGCAGAATCGATAATATATTCGCAGAAAGATGGGGTGGACGGTGAAGCAGGTAATCCAAAGTTTATAGGTAGTTACTCTAGCACGCGAGCTACGCCTACAGCGACGCGTTCTGAGGGGATTATTGCAGCATATCATCTGGCTACTGATTTTGGCAATGCTACTATGGAAAAGAAAATTCTCAACTCCATAAAATTAGGGATCAAATTTCAGCTACAAATGCAGTTTACAACAGAAGATGTCGCAGATTTGCCAAATCCTCAGCAGGCATTGGGTGGCTTTAGGGATTATTTAACCACATATGATATTAGAATAGATTACGTCCAACATAATCTTTGTAGTATTCTTGGTCTATATCATATCTTGAATGAAACAAGTACAAATTGAAATGCGGCATATTAGCAGTCGTAAACATATTTACGTGCAAGTATCACAGCATGCATCTGATGTTGCGTAACATCGATTCTAAGGGGTGGTTCTTCTTTATGATTCATTATACCACCAATAGCAAAATTGTCGGTTGTTGAATGATTCTGTAGATAGGCATTTGGTACCGGACCTTCTACCTGCCAACTGGTTAATTTGTAAAGACCTTCATCGATAACAGATGCGAATTTTTCAGTGTGGTTTTCATCGCCTGCATCAAGGGCTATTTTATAGGCATGAATAATGCCCTCATATGCATAGCCTGTGTTTCTTGTACGTTTGAGCGTATGATGGACATCAATCATCCAATCTGCAAGATCAATCAAAATATCAGAATAGTTCTCAGTTTCTTCCCAGCCAGATGTGGCAAGTTCAAAATAGGACATACAGCCCCATTGGAAGAAGCCTTTTGTGATTGGCGAATCGTTTTTATAGATTAGCTCAAGTTCTACAATATAATGATAGGTAGCATTTGCTGTTTCTAAGATATAAGGCTTTAGTTCATCTTTTTGCATATACTTTGCAGCTTTAGTGAGAGCCAATAATGTTTCGCCATCAAAATAAGGCGATGGAGGCCCATAACCTGTACCATTTGTTAGATAATATGTTTCATGAAACAGGAAATTTTCTAAACGTATCGATATAAGGAAATTTAAGTATTTGTCCAGATCATCTTCAAGTTCCTCTCGGTATTCTGCATCAATGTTTTCAGCTGAACGTAGGAAATCAATAATTGCAAGACTAAGAAGTGCCACTGTACCGGTTTTACCCACATCATCATCGGGATAGGTTACCCATTTTCTTTTATCCTCTGATTCTTTAGAATAGTTCTTGAAGAAATTAAATCCTTTCTTAAGTACATTAAACAATGTATCGTTGGGCTTATCATTGTACAATAAAGCAACTCCCCACAATACTCCAGCCTGACGTACCTCATTATCATCAGGGTTCATTGATTTGTTGATCCAGTTGTATTCATAGTTGAAATTACCTTCAGGTTTCTGATTGTTTATGAGAAATTGGGTTCCCTGCTTGAGTGACTCATCTAAAATTTCACATGTAAGTTTTTTTTGATATGGTTCTGTTTCTTCAGTGATGCATCCACTTAAAAAGAGATCTGTAATAATTATAAAACAGATGAATGTAACAAGATTGTAAATATGCTTATTATGTTTTTTCTTCATGAAGAACCATACTTGTTTCATTCTTTTAAAGATTTTCATCGTTATATTGATGGTGTTTTCAAAAAAGAAGGTTAGCTATCGCTATTAGCTTTAAAAAAATAAAAAAATTAGAGGTGAGGGAAATTTCCCTCATGTTTTAGGTT